>DCHL01000004.1 GCA_002317595.1 Lachnospiraceae bacterium UBA1753
CCAAGCGTCTCCCTCACTTCATTGAGCATGAGAAGGATTTCATCGACGTGTGTCGCAAGGAGCTGTCTGTGAAGCTTAAGCAGTGGCTCGCACTCCGCACAGTTAAGGATAATCGTGTCAGCCTTATCCGTCATCTTCGCATAGGTAGGGAACCCGGCGCCGCCGGCACCCACAATACCATGCTCTCTCGCTATTTTTTTCAGCTCTTCAATCTGCATGATTACTGATTCCACTCCTGGCCTTCATCTACTATTCCAACAATTGCTGCGTCAACGGGTGCATCTGCCATATCACAGCCCACTCTTGCGGCACTGCCCTGGGCAACCAGCACATACTCACCAATGCCTGCCCCGATTATGTCGATGGCAACCATACGGCTGCAATTGTTGCTCATATTCTGAACCGGTTCAACAATCATAAATTTGTTGCCGACTAATTTTTCGCTTTTCCTTGTAGAAAATAAACTTCCTACTACTCTTCCTATTATCATAATCGCCCGCCATTTCTCTGCGTTCTACTAAAAAAGGATAACTTCTTATTTTTTCAAAATCCCAGTTCGAGGCTTAGGATTCCGACCAATGATTCCTGCCCGCCCCGCATATCCGGGGCAGGGCAGATACGAATCAAAGCTTTTTGATTATGTATGCCACATCATCCTGCTTTACAGCACAGGCATTTGCCTCGTCTGTGTCGATGTGCATCTCAAGAGTGAAGGATGAATCCACGCGAACCTTGACATTGTCAAGAACTGCGCCTCTTTCGTTACCCATCTTAACTGAAACCATGTCTCCATCCTTAAGGGATGCAGCTGTAGCCTCTGCAGGTGTCATATGGATGTGTCTTGCTGCAACGATGCAGCCTTCCTTCAAATAAACAACGCCCTTAGGTCCTACCAGGGCAATAGGTGCTGATCCTGCCACATCTCCCGACTGTCTGATCGGAGCTTTAATTCCGAGCGAGCGGGCATCTGTAGCTGAAATCTCCACCTGAGACTTGCTTCTTACAGGTCCGAGAATTCTGACATTCTCAATAGCACGAAGCTTAAGACCAACCAGTGTACACTGCTCGTTTGATGCAAACTGTCCGCCCATCAGTTCTTTCTTCTTTGTGAGCTGGTAACCCTTGCCAAACAGTGTCTCAACATCAGCCTGTGTAAGATGGATATGTCTTGCAGATACTCCTACAGGAACGCTCATCTTAACTTCGTTCTCTTTTGCACTCTCGATAGCCTGAACCACAAGTCTTGTGATCTGTTCAATATTGTTGTAACTATCCAAGTTCTACACCATCCCTCTTTATTTCATCCCCCATCCCCAACGAAGGGGACGGGGCTGAAAAACTACCATTAGTTTCGGTATATTACTTAACCTGAGGAAGGATAAGCTCAACGTCGCCGTGAGGTCTGGGAATTACATGTGTAGCGATAAGCTCGCCAAGTCTGCCTGCTGCTGCAGAACCAGCCTCAACTGAAGACTTAACTGCTCCAACATCTCCACGAACCATAACTGTTACAAGACCAGAACCGATCTTCTCTGTTCCGATAAGTGTTACGTTTGCAGCCTTGCACATTGCATCTGCTGCCTCGATTGCTGCTACGAGACCTCTTGTCTCAACCATTCCTAATGCTTCTAAAGATGCCATTTTCGTTTCCTCCTGAATCTTTAAAAAATATACATGTTCATTGTTACATTAAAGTTACTTAATTATTTTTTGTCCTTTGGAACAAAATCCGGCGGATCATCTCCAAGCATCTTGGAGTCAGATGATGGTTCAGGCTTATTCTTAAACCTGCTGGCTGAAATAGCCACAATCTTTCTGATCTCCGGATGCGGATTGGGAATAATTCCCGTGGATACAGGTTTCTTGATTGCGAGTGTGCTTCCTGCCTCGATTGCTGTGCGGACAGCCTCAACCTCGCCCTCAACTACCAGGGTAACCAGTCTTCCGCCGAGCTTACGCTCCCAGGTCGCCAGCGATACCTCTCCTGCCTTGCACATTATATCCAGGGCATCCATCGCTGCAACAACTCCTGTGATTTCTATAAATCCGTACGCGTTACCCATTCTGGTTTTCCTTTTCCAAAGATTAGCCCTTGAACTTAGGCAGGATCTTCTCTACATCACTGTGGGGTCTAGGGATTACATGAACTGCTACAAGCTCGCCAAGTCTCTCAGCTGCTGCAGAACCAGCCTCTGTAGCTGCCTTAACTGCTCCAACATCTCCACGAACCATAACTGTTACGAGTCCAGAACCGATCTTCTCTGTTCCAACAAGTACAACCTCAGCTGCCTTTGTCATTGCATCAGCTGCCTCGATTGCTGCTGTAAGTCCTCTGGTCTCAACCATTCCTAAAGCTTCCTGTGCCATTTTTTCTCCTCCTTATGAGTGTGAATCAAAAATATTATTTACTAGTTTTTGTCAAGGGCACTGATTGTAAGCATCTTCTCAGTGTCCTTAGTCGGTCTCGGAATAATGTGTTTGGTTACGACACCGGTATTTGCAAGTGCGACTTCTTCAGCGGCCCTCATGGCCTCCTCCACGTCAGCTACGCTTCCTCTGAACTTGATTGTCACTAGGAGCGGAACCGGCAGGGCATCGGCATTGGCCGGCTTATTTTTGTCGAATACTTCCAGCGTTACATTCGCCGCCTTACAGCCTGCGTCCGCTGCCAGAAATGCACAAACAAGACCGAATACCTCGAGCAGTCCGACTGCGTCTCCACTTTCCTGTTTATTCAGGTCTGCCATTGTCTTTCCCTTCTACTTTATCCAAGCTTATTTATTAACTACTGCTATCTTAAGACCGGTCATTGAAGCTGCCTTCTGGAATGCCTCGTCAACCTGATCAAGTGTGTACTTGTCAGTGATGAGCTCCTTGATAGGAAGTCCAATGTCCTTTGCTCCCTTGAGGAAATCAAATGTTGTAGCATAATCCCTGAGTGTGTATACCCAGCTTCCTACTGTAGTGATCTCCTTTGAGCAAATGTCAAAGTGAGGATTGATTGTAGCATCTCCACCATTGATGAAGAAGCCAAGCTCACAAAGTCCGCCACCGTTGCGGATGAACTTATAGATGTTTGAATGACCTGCCGGAGATCCTGTACACTGGAATGCGAAGTCAGCGAGATTTCCGCCCCACTTCTCTTCGATTCCCTTAGCCATTCCCTCAGCACCGTCATAGTCCTTGAAGTTAACTGTATCCGTTGCTCCAAGTCTCTTAGAGAACTCAAGTCTTGCAGGGTTACCATCAACTGTGATGATATTCTGAACACCAAGAGTCTTAAGTACTGCAACACAGATAAGACCGATAGGTCCGCATCCCTGAACAACTACTCTTGAGTTGAACTTAAGGATTCCTGTTGACTTCGCTCTCTCCACTGCGTGGATAAGAACTGCACAGGGCTCGATGAGGATTCTTGAATCCAGATCAAGGTCTGATACATTGAAGAATGTAGAGCCAAGTCCGCCTCTTACAAGGATGTAATCTGCAAACCATCCGTTTGCATGAACATCATCGTCGGGAAGAAGACCATATACATCAGCTCCGCCGACATTCTTCTTATTGAGGTCGAACATTGTAATCTTCGGATCATCCTTGAAGATCATACATGTAACGATCTTGTCACCAACCTTTACAGGCTTGCCTGCAGAGTCGAGCTTTACATTTTTTCCCATCTTCACGATCTCGCCTGTGCCCTCGTGTCCGAGTGCTACAGGAATGAGTGAGAATGGATCTCTCTTGTACTCGTGTACGTCTGTTCCACAGATTCCGCATCCCTCAACCTTAACAAGGAGATCATCATCTCCAACCTCAGGCATAGGGAACTCCTTCACTACCATCTTGCCAATCTCTGTGAGCATTGCAACACGTACCTTTGAAGGAACAGCACCGCCTGCTGAAGGTGCTGCTGCGGGGGCTACACTGCCCATTGAGCTGAGGATCTGTTTTACTATCGCCTCAACGTCCTTCTCATTAACTGCCATTTTTTTCTCCTTATTATCTGATGCAAAGGCTGTCCTGCATTGTGCAGCGTCTTCTCTTTGTGAATGCAGATGCACTTGT
>DCHL01000125.1:0-5335 GCA_002317595.1 Lachnospiraceae bacterium UBA1753
TTTCTAAGAGCGGTCTCGTTAAGACGAAGGCAGTTAAGAAGAATGGTAGATATAGCATGATGATTTCCTTTAAGCAGGGTGAGGCGGTCAAGAGTATTGCGGTTAATGTTGAGAACATTGGATTTGATCCTGAACTGAAGCGCAGCACTTACACGGAATATGGTGATTCTGGTGAAGTTCGTGTTAATCTTAAGCAGATGACAGAAGCATCTGGATATTCTGGTGAGGCGACATCGCTTGAAACTATCAAATGGACAGTAAAGGCTGGAAGACTTGCAACGGTACGTCTGGAAGACGATGGACAGACGCTTGTCGTTGTACCTAATGCAAGTGCCAAGGGCAAGGTCAGGATTCAGGCTGTAGTGAACGGAAAGAAGTACTCGACTTTCGTCAAACTGAAGACCGGTAGTGTTTCTAGCTTTTAAGTAAGGCGGAAAAATTCATATCGAAGAAATATTGGGCTGTCGCATTTTTGCGGCAGCCCTTTTTTCGCTATTTTGCGTGGGTCTATGTGCTATCGCGCAGGACGCACGCGCACTGAGTACAAATTTTTTGCAAAAAACTATTGACTCTGACGTAACGTTATAGTTTATGATTCGTTTATCAGCTGATAAAAATATGAGATTACGGATTTATTTAATAGTAGGTAAGTATCATGAAAAACAGGGAATCAGAAATCGTGAACAGCAAAACAGAACTGAGCTTAAGGACTGTAAATCAGGTCAGCCAGCTCACAGGTGTAAGCGTGCGGACACTTCATTATTACGATGAGATCGGACTGCTGAAACCGTCGTCAGTTACTGAGGCGGGGTACAGAATGTATGATGAGGACAATCTGGAGCGCCTGCAGACGATAATGCTGTTTCGGGAACTTGAGTTTCCGCTAAAGGACATAAAAAGGATGCTGGATAATCCTGAGTTTGACAGGGACAGGGCACTTGATGACCAGATAAAGCTTTTGGAGCTTAAGCGGGAACACCTTGATGAACTTATTTTTTTCGCAAAGAGACTTAAAAAGAGAGGAGACAATAAAATGAGCTTTGAGGCATTTGATAAAAGCAAGATAGAGGCATACAAGAACCTGGCGAGAGAGGCGTGGGGTGATACTGCGGCCTTCAAGGAGTATGAGGAGAAGGCTGCCGGGCAGACTGACACGGAGAAGAGAAAGGCAGCGGAAGACTTGATGGACTTATTTTTTGAATTTGGGGAAATTATGAATGGCAGGACTGATGAGCTTCAGGGTGTTAAGCCGGAGCCTGGACATGCAGCGGTCCAGGCACAGGTTAAGAAGCTTCAGGACTTCATCACCCGGCATTATTACACCTGCACGGATGAGATTCTTGCTGGACTTGGAAGCATCTATACATCTGGCGGAGATATGACGAAGAATATCGATGTCGCAGGTGGAAAGGGATGTGCTGAGTTTGTGGCTGCTGCCATTGAAATCTACTGCAAAAAGTAATACCCTACATTCATGTGGAAAAATGTGATTGCGCCTTGCATAAAGGCTGTATTTTTCTCGTCGGACGCAAGGAAAACTCTTGAAAAACAAGTGATTAACATTTATAATGCTATTGATTATCGGTGATGAGCATGTGTGAGTAGTGATTTTTGATAATGCGATGCCAGAGAGTGATGCCACCGGCTGAGAGCATCATATCGCAGAGGAGTCATGAAGTTTCAGCATGGGAGCCGGAGTGTTTCTCAGCACTTTAAATATGCAGAACCAAGAGTGCAGGCAGAGCCTGAATCTGGGTGGTACCGCGGACAATGTCCGTCCCAGCTTTTATTAATAATGAAGGCCGGGACGGGCTTTCTTTTTATCTATCAATTGGAGGAATGTAAGATATGCAGAATCTAGAAGAACTTCGCAAAAAATTTGAAGCAGAGCTGACTGCGATTGCAGACAACGACCAGCTCTCAGCATTCTGGCAGAACTATCTTGGTAAGAACGGTGTGATCTCCGGACTTATGAAGCAGATGAAGGATCTGTCAAAGGAAGAGAAGAAAGAGTTTGGTAAGGTCGCAAATGAAATCCGCATGTGGGCTCAGGAGCAGTACCAGGAGAAGCAGAAGGAAGTCAAGGAGCTTGAGATGGCTCATCGTTATGAGAAGGAGTCCATTGATGTGACAGTTCCGTCTAAGGATATACCGGCAGGTAATCTTCATCCTATTTCACTGATCCGTCAGGAGATGGTTGAGGTATTTGCAGGAATGGGATTTGAGGTTTGGGAGACTCCTGAGATTGAGGATGACGACCACAACTTCACACTCCTCAACGTGCTTAAGGACCACCCCGCAAGAGACATGCAGGATACCTTCTGGCTCAGCGATGACTTCGTTCTCCGTACACATACAACCGGTGGTGACATTCATGTAATGAACAACAGAAAGCCTCCTATCAAGGCTCTCAACCCCGGTAGAACCTTCAGATCTGACTCTGATGCGACTCATTCACCTATGTTCAGCCAGATGGATATTCTGGTTGTTGACAAGGGAATCAACCTCTGCGACCTGCAGGGTATGCTCGATGAGTTCGTTAGAAAAATATTTAATAAGGATGTTAAGACAAGGCTTCGTCCTTCATACTTCCCCTTCACTGAGCCTTCGGTTGAGGTTGATGTAAGCTGCTTCTCATGCGGCGGTAAGGGCTGTCCTCTCTGTAAGGGCACAGGCTGGATTGAGATTCTCGGCGGCGGTGTGCTCAACAAGGTGGTTCTTGAGAACTGCGGAATTGATCCCAGTGAGTACTCTGCACTTGCTGCAGGTATCGGTATCGAGCGAATCGCAATGCTCAAGTACGGTATCAACAACATGGGACATCTCTTTGAGAACAACATTGATTTCCTTAAGCAGTTTAAGGCCTAATTTTTTGGAGGTGGACGATAATGAAAGTATTACTTAGCTGGTTAAAAGAATATGTAGATATAGATGTAACTCCCCAGGAACTGGAGACCAGGCTCTTCGGTGCAGGCTTTGAGGTTGAGGAGCTTAAGTACCTTGGCGAGAGCATCAGCAAGGTTGTTGTGGGAAAAATTACAGCGATGGAGCACTACGAGGGAACACACCTTCAGATCTGTACTCTCGACTGTGGTGAGCACGGCAAGGATATCATCATCCTCACAGGTGCTGACAATGTGTTTGTAGGCGCACATGTACCTGTAGCTATGGTGGGTGCGGTTCTTCCAGGTGGATTCAAGATCAAAGAGAGAAATATGGTAGGCAAGATGTCCTACGGTATGCTCTGTTCAGGTGAGGAACTTGATATTCCCGGAACCTGGTATCCCGGAGCTGATGTTCACGGAATCCTGATTCTCGACGAGAATACAGAAATCGGTGCAGACATCGTTGAGGTTCTTGGTCTTGATGATTATATCTATGATATCAGCATCACAGCAAACAGACCTGACTGCCAGTGTATTTTAGGTATTGCAAGAGAGGTTGCAGCTTTCCTTGGAAAGCCTCTTAAGGCACCTGCTCTTACTCATAATGAGACGGATGTGACTAAGGAAGAGATTAAGGTTTACGATGAGGCATATGACCTCTGTCCCAGATTCCTTGGACATTATATCTATGATGTTAAGCATTTCGCTTCACCTCTCTGGATGCAGAGGCGTCTTGCTTCCTGCGGAATGAAGGCGATTGATGCAATCGTTGACATCACAAACTACGTTCTTCTTGAGATTGGTCAGCCCATGCATGCATATGACCTTGCAACACTCCGCCAGGCGACAGTGTTCCCCAGAAGAGCACATGATGGAGAGAAGATTACTACACTTGACGGCAAGGAGAGAGTGCTCACACCTAACAACCTTGTAATCTGTGATGCTGAGGGCCCTATCGGTCTTGCAGGAATCATGGGTGGTCTTGATTCAGAGATTACAGAGAAGACAGAGGAGATCGTTCTCGAGGCTGCAAAGTTCATGAGAGACAATATCCGTAAGTCCTGCCGTGCACTCGGTGTTCACACAGATGCTGCCGGAAGATACGAGAAGGGTGTTGACGAGTTCTCCGTAGAGACTGGTATGGCAAGATGCCTTAACCTTGCCGATGAGCTTGGCGTAGCTAAGATTGGTAAGACAAAGTTTGACTGCTCAGGCGGCGCATCAACAAAGGAAAGAGAGATTGATGTGGCTGTAGCACAGGTTAATGAGGTCCTTGGAATTGAGGTTCCTACAGCTGACATCATCAGAATTCTTGAGTCACTTAACTTCGGCGTATCAGAGAAGGATGGAATGCTTCACATCATCGTTCCCAGATACAGGGAGGATGTTGAGCATTATCAGGATATCGCAGAGGAAGTCATCAGAGAGTATGGCTATGACAAGATCGTGCCCAGATTCCTTGACTCTGCGAAGGTTACAAACGGTGGTCTCACACAGGCTCAGGAGAGAGAACTTGCAGTTAAGAAGCTTCTCTGCTCACAGGGATGCTACGAGATCTCTACAATGGCTATGTACTCACCTAAGGACCTTGATGCACTTCTCATTCCTGAGGATGCACCTGAGAGAAATTACATTGAGATTCTCAATCCTATTACAGAGAACCTCTCAATCGTGCGCACCCTGCTTGCACCTTCAATGATGAATGTCATCTGCAACAATATTAAGACGGATCATGACGGAGCTCGCTTCTTCGAGCTGGCTCCCGTATATCTGCCCAAGGCGCTGCCTGTTACAGAGTACGCGGATGAGAGAAAGCATCTCTGCCTGGGTGTATTTGGCGGAAACGAGGACTTCTACTCAGTAAAGAAGATTATTGATACACTTGCAGCAACCTACGATCTTGAGTTTGTATATGCCAAGGATGAGGTTTCATACCTGCATCCCGGACGCACAGCTTCAATCACCTGCAACGGAGTTAAGCTCGGTTACATGGGACAGCTCAGATACGAACTTGTAAATGCACTTCCCATCGCAGAGGGTAAGAAGGCTGATACTAGAATCTTCATCGCAGAGATTGACTATGTGAAGCTTGCTGAACAGTTCTCAGACACAATCCACTTTGTTCCTCTTTCTGACAAGGAGAGCAAGTCTCGTGACATCTCCCTCATCGTAGGCAAGAATGTTGCAGTTGGTGAGATGATTGCGGCTGTAAAGGAAATCTCAAAGCTTGCTTCTGAGGTTGACCTTATCGATATCTACCAGAACGAGAAGTTTGGATTTGGTAAGAAGAGTGTCACCCTTTCAATCAAGTTTGCTACTGAGGATCACTCAATCACAGACGAAGAGGCTGATCAGGCTAAGGCTAAGGTTGCCAAGAAGCTTGGTGAGCAGTTCGAGGCTGTTGCGAGAGCATAACCCTATTAAGATAAAATAAATCAAGATATCCCCTG
>DCHL01000125.1:5426-11421 GCA_002317595.1 Lachnospiraceae bacterium UBA1753
GCGAAGCAATTATTGAGTTTTGAACATGATTTAGAGTTTCGAAGTGAAGCGGACCCCCTGGGTCCGCTTTACAAGGCTCTTTGAACTGTTGTTGTGGATACATTTGCCTTCTGCAAGGCTCTTTGAACTGTTGTTGTGGATGTTTTGCCTTCTTTATAGGCTATTTAGCTATTCGCAAACCAGCCTATACTGCAGAAATCATTATCATATTGGCTAATTTGCGATTTTGACGGAGAGCCATAACAATTCATACAGAAGTTTTTCAAGTAACTATAGGCTTATCAGCAGATTTACCTTCTGCCCTATAATCTAAATTTGTTTTATATATCGGCTATTATGTAGATTCCCCAGAAGCCTATACCCTCAAGAAAAATCCGATCTAGGCTATTATGTAGATTTCCTGGCAGCCTATACCCCCAAGAATAATCCCATCTAGGCTATTATGTAGATTTCGCGGCAGCCTATACCCCTAAGAAAAATCCTGTAACAGAAACTTGAGATTTCTGTTATTGAGATTTCTGTTATAATGAAGAAAGTAAAAGGCTGGAAATTGTAAATCCTTTTGCGGAATTGTGTTTCTGCAAGGTGGAGTAATAGAAAAACGACATGAAAAAAATGACTATCGGAATCCTGGCTCATGTTGATGCAGGAAAGACAACTTTATCAGAGAGCATTCTGTACAACACAGGCGCAATCCGTACTCTTGGGAGAGTAGATAAGAAGGATGCATTCCTCGATACAGATGTGATGGAGAAGGAGAGAGGGATTACTATCTTCTCCAAGCAGGCGATTTTTGACCTGAAGGGTGTGGAAACTGCAAAGAATTCTCGAAATTCTGCGGATACATGTATTTTGGAACCAGGCGAAGATGATATAAGGGTGACCCTGCTTGATACCCCAGGTCATGTGGACTTCTCCCCTGAGGCTGAGCGTACGCTCTGGGTGCTGGACTATGCAATTTTAGTTGTCAGCGGTGCGGATGGAGTACAGGGACATACCAAGACTCTGTTCTCGCTGCTGGAGAAATATAAGGTTCCTGTGTTTATTTTTGTCAACAAAATGGACCAGGCGGGAACGGATGAAACTCTGCTGCTTGAGAATCTGAAGGCAGAGCTTTCTGACATGTGTATTCCCTTCAAGGAGAAGAATGATGCCTTCTATGAGGAGGTTTCCATGGCAGATGAGGCCCTTATGGAGCAGTATCTGTCGACTGAAGTGGTCAGTGATGACGATATAAAATCAGCGATCAGACAGCGAAAAGTGTTCCCGGTCTGCTTTGGATCAGCACTTAAGAATGAGGGAGTGACAGAACTGTTGGACGAAATGGCCAGATTTCTGTCGACAGAGGTTTGCAACTCAAAAACTGACACGAGTGATGGCGGGACGAGTGATGGCGGGATGACTGATAGCAGGACGACTGATGGTGCTGTTGATGCTGATAATAATTTTGGTGCCAGGGTGTTTAAGATTACCCATGAAGGAGCAACAAGGCTTACCCACATCAAGGTATCCTCAGGCAGGCTGTCTGTCCGTGACACACTTCCTGGAAGTGTATCCGGGGAAAAAATTACCCAGATCCGCGTATACAATGGAGCAAAGTATGAGACGGTAAATGACGCGGATGTCGGCGGCGTTTATGCTCTGATGGGACTTACGGATACCTACGGAGGTCAGGGACTGGGATTTGAAGAGGATGCGCCTTCTTCGGTACTTGAACCTGTAATGACCTATCGCGTGAATCTGCCAATGGGTATGGATGAAGGGCAGATGATGCCTAAGCTTCAGGAACTCTGTGAAGACCTGCCAGAGGTGAATGCCATCTGGGATGAGGAGCTTCGGGAAATCCATGTATCCCTGATGGGTCAGGTTCAGCTGGAAATCCTCACAAGAATAATCAAGGATAGATACGACATCGATGTCACATTCGGTGCCGGAAGAATAGTATATAAGGAGACAATAGCTGGTGCGGTGGAGGGAATAGGCCATTTTGAGCCTCTTCGGCACTACGCTGAGATACATCTTAAGATAGAAAGCGGTGAAAGAGGCTCGGGAGTCCAGGTATTTTCTGAGGCAAACACAGATGAGTTCGCCCTCAACTGGCAGAGACTGGTCATGACCCATGTTTTGGAGCGTTCTCACCGCGGAGTGTTGACTGGAGCGGTCGTTACAGATATCAAGGTGACGGTGCTCGCAGGAAAGGCCCACACCAAGCATACAATGGGTGGCGACTTCCGTCAGGCAACCTACAGGGCAATCAGGCAGGGTCTTATGAAGGCAAAAAATATTCTTCTTGAGCCCTACTACGATTTCATTCTTCAGGTGCCCGAGGGTTATGTCGGAAGAGCAATGACGGATCTTGACAGGCGCAGTGCAAAATTTGTCGGCCCTGAACTTAATGGAAGAGGGACTGCCACAATAACAGGCTACGCTCCGGTTTCAGTGATGCAGGACTATCCGACAGAGGTCACAGCCTACAGCGGAGGAAAAGGAAGCATAAGTTTTACCCTCAGAGGCTATGATGTGTGCCATAATACAGAAGAGATAATAGAGCAGAAGGGGTATGATCCGGAGAGCGACCTTCGGAATACGGCTGACTCAGTATTCTGCGAGCATGGTGCCGGTACGGTTGTGCCCTGGAACCAGGTTGAAGATTACATACATGTTCCGCTTCAGCTTCAGTTTGATGAAGAGGGCAATCTGATCGGTGAGATTCACTACGACCGTGAGGAAGAACTGGCACAGGCTGCAATTCAGGCCCAGAGCTCGTCCCTGCGCCGCGAACAGGCGAAGGGCGAATATTTTATGGGATATGAAGAGGTGGATTCGATAATTGCGCAGTCCGGAGGTGCGAATTTCAAGGACAGCAAGCGTGAAAACGGCGCCACTCTCCAGGCAAGACCTGGATGGAAGCGGGAGAAGCGCGTGACGGGTTCCTATGATGGTGCGATGACGAAGAAGACCACAGTCTACAAAGCTGCACCCCAGAGGGACAAGTATATGCTTGTGGATGGTTACAACGTAATCCATGCATGGAAGGAACTTTCGGATATTGCCGGTGATAACCTTGACGGCGCACGGGGCAGGCTTCTCGATATTCTCTGTAACTACCAGGCGATGAAGGGAATGGAACTCATCGCTGTATTTGATGCCTACAAGGTTAGGGGGCAGTACCGTGAGGTCTGCGACTACCACAATATCCACGTCGTGTACACGAAAGAGGCCGAGACGGCGGATGCATATATCGAGAAGTTTGCACATGACAATGGGAAAAAATATGACATCACAGTCGTGACCTCCGATGGTGTTGAACAGGTCATCATCATGGGCGCAGGATGCAAGCTTATGTCCTCGAGGGAATTTGAGACTGAGGTCAGGGAGCTTGAGAAGCAGATTAGGGAAGAACATACCGAGAAACCAGTCAGACACAGCAATAAGCTGTTTGACAATCTGTCAGAAGAAAGTAAGCAGGTGTTAACAAATTATGAGGATGAGTGATCTGCCTGAAGCCTTTGTAAATCGAATGAAAAATGCGCTTGGAGAAGAGTCGGATGCATTCTTTTTATCCTATGAAAAAGATAACATCCGTTCACTTCGTCTGAACCCGTTAAAGTCAGGAAACATCCCCTTTATGGATAAGCTGAAGGTCTCTGTCGAGTGGGAAAAGTATGGCAGATACTATGATGACGCCATCGAGCCTGGAAGGGATGCACTCCACAATGCGGGAGCCTACTATATTCAGGAAGCCAGCGCCATGGCGCCGGTGAGTTATCTTGACCCGCAGCCGGGGGACAGAGTCCTTGATCTATGTGCAGCACCTGGAGGAAAGAGTACACAGATTGCCGGATACATGAAGGGCGAAGGACTGCTGGTCACCAATGAGATAATGCCAAAGCGTGCCCAGATACTATCTGAAAATGTGGAGCGGATGGGCGTGCGAAATGCCCTTGTAATAAGTGAGGATCCAAGAAAGCTTACTGACAGATTCGAAGGCTTCTTCAACCGGATTCTGGTAGATGCGCCCTGCTCTGGAGAGGGCATGTTCAGAAAGCATCCCGAGGCAATGGAGGAGTGGTCCCCTGAGAATGTGCAGTTATGCGCAGAACGCCAGGACTGGATTCTGGACTGCGCTGCCCAAATGCTGATGGCGGGGGGAAGGCTGGTGTATTCAACCTGTACCTTTGCGGAGGAAGAGGATGAGGGAAGTGTCAGCAGGTTCCTTGAGAGGCACCCGGAAATGAAGCTGATCGGTCCTGGTATGGTACACATGTGGCCGCATAAGCTTGAGGGCGAAGGCCATTTCCTTGCCGTCTTAAAAAAGATAAATCCAGCAGATGAATCCCCGGATGACGATGATGTTGCTGTGCCAATTTCAAGAAGTGGAAGGAATGGCAGCAAAGCTATAAATGGTTGTGGAAAGGTTGACAGCAAGGCCGTAGCTAAATGTGGAAAGCCTGTTAGTAAGGCTGGGAATAAGGGTGGTAAGGGACCGGATCTGTCGCTGTTTTCGGAGTTTGTTGATGAATTGATACTTGATGACATAACTAAACATTATGTTAACCAAGACAACAGGCTAATATTTTTTGGCACAAATCTGTATCTGTCGCCTGCGGAAATGCCAGATATCAGAGGCCTTAAGGTTCTTAGGGCAGGACTCCAGCTTGGCAGCTTTGAGAAAAACAGATTCGAGCCGTCCCATTCCCTGGCGCTTGCATTTGCTCCGGATATTTTTTCCAACATTGCCGAAGTGACTGAACGCGGCGCGGATATGTATCTGCGGGGAATGACCCTCACTGAGGATATGCTGCTCACCAATAATGCTGTTGAAAAGGGCTGGTGTATTGTGTCCTACTGTGGCTACAGCCTCGGCTGGGGCAAGATGGCAGGCGGAGTGATTAAGAATCATTATCCCAAGGGATTGAGAGTTATGTAAACCACATGTATTAGGAGGAGAAAATGTCAAAGTATAGTGAAATTACAAGAAAAGAATTTGGAACAGGAGATGCTCTCCGCGACAAGGACAACAAGACACCGGAGGATATTCTGAGAATTGACTCAGTTCAGTACAAGGAGGGAAAGCCCGACAGGTTCACAGTGGGAGATGCAGCATTTCCTGCGCAGTGGAATCTTCTGGATGTATACAGGCCCAAGGCTCTTACGATTGAGAAGAAGCTTCCTGTCATCGTCAATGTTCACGGTGGTGGCTGGGTGTACGGCGACAAGGAAGTGTATCAGTTCTATGGAATGAGTATGGCTCAGCACGGCTTTGCATTTGTTAATCCCAACTACAGACTTTCGCCGGAGTCAGTGTTCCCAGCACATATCATTGACATCGACGATGTCCTGCAGTTTGTCAGGGATAACGCCGACAGGTACGGCTTTGATACTGAGCATGTGTTTATGGTGGGCGATTCTGCAGGTGGCCACCTGTCAGCCCTTTACGGAGTCCTGCTCACAAATCCCGAGTACAGAACCGAGTTTGAGAAAAAATATGATATCTCACTTAAGTGCCCCCTTGAGGTAAAGGCGCTTGGTCTCAACTGCGGAATTTACGACTTAAAGCTCGATGTGGACAAGAAGTACGAGAACGACTCAAATACACGCAATCTGTTGTATGATCTGTTTGCTGAAGAATACGGCGATGAAAGCTTCTGCTTTGCAAGTCCCAACCTGCATCTTACAGCAGCCTTTCCACCTGCATATGTAATGACAGGCTCAAGGGACTTCCTCAATTACCAGGCTCCGATAATGCAGAAGGCAATCGTCGATGCCGGCGGCCAGGCGGAGCTTCATGTGTACGGCGATGAGGAGACTCTTCTCTACCACGTGTTCCACTGCGACATGAGCATTCCCGAGGGAAGGCAGTGCAACCGCGATGAGGCAGAATTCTTCAGGAGTTTGATAAAATAGCACCATGTATTAGCCGGTAAACATCATTAACTAGATAAGAAGTCAGGCCACACCTTCTCCGAACAAACAGGAGGGTGTGGCCTTTTTT
>DCHL01000125.1:11555-12009 GCA_002317595.1 Lachnospiraceae bacterium UBA1753
CGCAAGCGGATTGAGGAGGCGACTTTTTTTCGAAAGCGGGCTCGTTGGTGGGAGTGTGTTTCGGGCTATCAAGAATGATTGGTGAGTACTTTTGGCGCACAGTATTGGCTCGGCACAATTTTACAGCAACAGCCGATATCGCATTTGGGCAAGCTATATTGGCTAAGGAGGGAAAAGGCATAGTGGCCAATACGAGAGTCCAATATGGTGCATAGGGCAATATTGAAATATTCTGGCGAGCCAATACCGACAGAATAAGGTTTCTTTTGGGAGTGTTATGGCTGTCCTGCAGAAATGGAAAAGAGCCAATATCTGGAGCAGAAATGCGGTATTGGGCAGAAGGAAAATGGAGGGATAGCCAATACGCAGGACAAACAGAGGGCGGAAATCAGTATAGGGCAAGTGCATGTTTAAGGACATGGCCAATACAAGACAGGAAGAATATCGCAGAAAC
>DCHL01000125.1:12107-14056 GCA_002317595.1 Lachnospiraceae bacterium UBA1753
AGGTAGGAGAACGCAGAAACTAAAGGCAGGCGGGACTTTGCAGAAAGCAGAACAGGAAGGAAACCACAGTATACCACGTACAAAAAATATATAGTGAGCATCGTATAGTGAATATGAGCATCCTATAAAGACTATGAGAAAAGGGAACTATTGATAAGGAAGGGGATAATTTATGGAACTTGAGAGAATTGCCGAATGCATCAACACACTGGGGGATTTCTGTGGGAGACGCGACGCAGAGTCGGTGGACGAACTGCCGCACGTGGATGTGGCGGTGCTTTTTGGTGGCAGCATAATAGCTGGCGGAGATATTTTTGCCCAGATGATTGAAAAAAATATAGCAGATAAGTATGTGATTGTGGGCGGAGCTGGACACACTACGGAGTCACTCAGACAGCGGGTGCATGAGGAGTATCCTGATATTGAGACCGCGGGGCTTTCTGAGGCGGAAGTATTTAACAGGTATCTTAAGAAAAATTACGGAGTGGAGGCCGACTATCTTGAGACGAAGTCCACAAACTGCGGAAATAACATTACCTATCTTCTTGATCTGCTGAGGGATAAGGGCATTTCATACGATTCTGTGCTTCTGTGCCAGGATGCAACAATGCAGCTTCGCATGTGCGCAGGCTTTGAGAAATATAGTGATGCAAAGGTTGTGAGCTTCGCGGCATACCATGCGAAGGTTGTGACAGTTCCGGCGGGCAAGGAAGCGGCTGCGGGTGGAACTGCTGAGGCGGCTGCGGATGGATCTGCTGGACTTGCATTTGATGAGGATATCCATGGTATGTGGGATATGGAACGTTATGTAAACCTGCTGATGGGGGAGATACCCAGGCTTTCTGACAATGAGACTGGCTATGGACCCAAGGGCAGCAACTTCATTGCCCATGTGGATATGCCAGCGGATGTAATTGAGGCCTTCAACGTGCTGAAGGATGAGTATGGGGCGGCCGTGAGGGTGGCAAATCCTGAATTTGCATCAAAATAATTGCAAATCTTTATCTCTTTTATTTTTTCATCGTATAACTAAATATGCAGCATCGAAATTGACAGTGTTTTGGAGAAAGTGGAATGGATATTAGGACGGAAATTGCCAATTTGGATAACGAAAGTGTCCGTGGACTATTGGAAGGAATCGTTCCAGATAATACCTTAAACTCAGGTGACAGTACCGTTCTTTTGGCATTGACAGGAGATTCGGTGTGTGGATTTCTTGTGTTTAGTGCGAAGGAGGACTGCATTGTTCTCGCGTCGATATATGTCTACGAGGAGTATAGACGCCAGGGTGTGGCCACGTACCTCTTGGACAGCTTCGGAATGCTGATGTGGATAAAAGAGTATCAATATCCGATTCTCATGTATATCCCTGATGAAGAGGAATGTGCTCCGCTACTTTCACTCATGAGGGAGCGATTTGATTATTTTGTTTCAAAAGCCTGCGACTGTGTCCAGGTTTCATATAATCAGATTCGGGATTCTGAAATACTTCAAAAGATTATTTCCATCAGCAAGAAGGACATGCCGCTATTATTCGATTTACCGACATCGATGAGGCGTGCTGAGTTTCAGGGGAATAGGGCATTTCAGTATATCGGAGATGGACTTAAATCTGATGGACAGGATTACTGCAGAGATCTGTGCTTCTGTGACTACCAGGAGAATGAAATAAAGGGATTTGTTCTGGTCAGGCGCTGGGATGAAAAAACATTGAATCTGGAATATATGTTCAGCAATAATGCGAAGTCGACCAGCAATCTGCTTGCTAATCTTGGAAATAAGATACTGAAGGACTATCCGGGATTTTCGCTGTGCGTTTCTGCTATTAATGAAGCTTCTGAAAGTCTTGTGACAAAAATATTTGAGGAAAAAACTGTATTTGGTCAGTATCGGGCTTCCTGGAATGGTCTCATATGGAGCGAAGCAGAGGAACTGATTTGAACGCAGAT
>DCHL01000083.1:0-8262 GCA_002317595.1 Lachnospiraceae bacterium UBA1753
AAGAGCTCCTGTGTCTTAGGTCCGATATCAAGACCTTCCTTGTCAGCAGGGATAGCTGTTGAATCAACATAATCTACAGCAATCTCAGCGTCGATAGGATTAGGGAATCCATCAGCTACTGCTGTATCGATAGGAAGAAGGAGCTTCTTGCCAAGCTTCTCAGCCTTAGCCATCATCTCCTTACAGTAATCAAGCTTCTCATCATCGCAGAGTGACTTTCCAATCTCATAGCCCTGAGCCTTAAGGAATGTGAATGCCATACCACCACCGATGATAAGAGTATCACACTTCTCAAGAAGGTTATCGATAACGTTGAGCTTGTCAGCAACCTTAGCACCACCAAGGATAGCAACGAAAGGACGTACAGGATTCTCAACTGCATTTCCGAGGAAGTCGATTTCCTTCTTCATAAGGTAACCAACTGCGTTGTTTCCACCCTTCTGCGCAATATACTTTGTAACAACTGCAACAGAAGCATGTGCTCTGTGAGCTGAACCGAAAGCATCGCATACATAATCATCAGCAAGCTCTGCGAGCTCCTGAGCAAAAGCCTCACCAGCTGCCTCAGGCTTTGTCTCTTCCTTGCCACGGAATCTTGTATTCTGAAGAAGAACAACATCTCCGTCCTTCATAGCTGCAACTGCTGCTGTAGCAGCCTCGCCTGTTACATTGTAATCTGCAACAAAATTAACAGCCTTGCCAAGCTTCTCAGAAAGTCTCTCAGCTACAGGAGCAAGTGACTCGCCCTCGTTGGGGCCGTTCTTTACCTTACCAAGGTGAGAGCAAAGGATAACCTTACCGCCATCAGCGATAAGCTTGTTGATTGTAGGAAGAGCTGCATTGATACGAGTCTCGTCTGTGATCTTGCCATCCTTTAAAGGAACGTTGAAATCGCAACGAACAAGTACTCTCTTGCCAGCTACATTGATGTCATCTACTGACTTCTTATTAAGTCCCATTGTTGAATCCTCCTTTTTGGGAAAAAATTAAAAAGAGCCCGGCCCTATTGAGCCGGACCCTTCATGAGTCTTTACTAAAACTCTACACTGCTAAGTTCTAATTAAGCCTGGATAAGCTTTCCAAAGTGCTTGATTGTACGAACCATCTGGCTTGTGTAAGAATTCTCGTTGTCATACCAAGAAACAACCTGAACCTCTGTTGTGTTCTCATCAACAGGAAGAACTGCTGTCTGAGTAGCATCGAAGAGTGAACCAAATCTCATTCCAACGATATCAGATGAAACGATCTCGTCTGTGTTGTAACCGAATGACTCGTTTGAAGCTGCCTTCATAGCTGCGTTGATTGCCTCAACTGTAGCCTGTCCCTCAACAACTGCTGTAAGGATTGTTGTAGAACCTGTAGGTGTAGGTACACGCTGAGCAGCACCGATGAGCTTTCCGTTAAGCTCAGGGATAACAAGGCCGATAGCCTTTGCAGCGCCTGTAGAGTTGGGAACGATGTTGCAAGCTGCAGCACGTGAACGTCTCTTGTCGCCCTTTCTCTGAGGTCCGTCAAGTGTCATCTGATCGCCTGTGTAAGCGTGGATTGTGCACATGATACCAGACTTGATAGGGAATGCATTGTTAAGAGCCTGTGCCATAGGTGCAAGGCAGTTTGTTGTACAAGATGCAGCTGAGATGATCTGATCATCCTTTGTGAGCTTCTCGTGGTTAACATTGTAAACGATTGTAGGAAGGTCGTTACCAGCGGGAGCTGAGATAACAACATACTTAGCGCCTGCATCGATATGAGCCTGAGCCTTATCCTTTGAGCAGTAGAATCCTGTACACTCAAGAACTACGTCAACACCAAGCTCGCCCCAAGGAAGGTCTGCTGCCTTTGCCTCTGCGTAAATTGTGATTTCCTTGCCGTCAACTGTGATTGACTTCTCGCCAGCTACTACTGTGCTAGCCTTCTCGTATGTACCCTGTGTTGAATCATACTTAAGAAGATGAGCAAGCATCTCAGGAGATGTAAGATCGTTGATTGCAACGATTTCAAATCCCTCAGCACCAAACATCTGTCTGAATGCAAGACGTCCAATACGGCCAAAACCATTGATAGCTACCTTTACTGCCATTTTAGTTTCCTCCTAAAATAAAATATTTGCATACACTCCCAACCCCTGGTCAGGAAAATGTACTGTTACGATATATACCGGCGACATTGTTAAAAATATAACTTGCATGCGCTCAGCACTACTATTTTAGAATAATCCGCCGAAAAATACAATACCCAACATAAAGAAATACATTTTTTTCATCTTTTCACACAACTGATTATGGTTTAATATTATTTCATAGTTAAAATATCCAAAAAACAACAATATTCAGGAGGTATGAAATGTATTACGACAATAAAATTCTAATAGGAAAGGCTGATGATAAGGACATCTACATCTATCCCAAAATGGCCAACCGACACGGAATGATTGCCGGCGCTACTGGAACAGGTAAGACCGTATCCCTCAGAGTCATCGCCGAGTCCTTCTCAAATGCCGGCGTACCTGTTTTCCTTGCAGATATAAAGGGAGACCTCGCGGGCATGTGCAAGAGTGGAAACGACAGCGAAGACATGCAGGAACGAATTGCCAGGTTCGGCCTTGCGGAGAAGAATTTTTCATATTCTGCATTCCCTGTAACTTTCTGGGATGTGTATGCAAGAATGGGACTTCCCATGAGAACAACCATCACAGAAATGGGACCTCTTCTTCTATCGCGTATCCTCGACCTCAACGACACACAGACCGACATTCTCAAGATCATCTTCAAGATTGCTGACGATGAGGGACTTCTTCTTATCGATACCAAGGACCTTCGTGCAATGATCAATTATGTCGGGGAGAATGCTAAGGATTACTCAATGGCTTACGGAAATATGGCTAAGCAAAGTCTTGCCGCAATAATCAGGGCCGTTGTATCACTCGAGTCCGAGGGCGCTGATAAGTTCTTCGGTGAGCCTGCATTCTCAATCAACGACTGCCTTGCAACAGACTGCAACGGCCACGGCAACATCCAGATTATGGACTGTCAGGAACTCATCAACTACCCAACCATGTATTCCACCTTCCTCCTCTGGCTCCTTTCTGAATTATACGAGACACTCCCAGAGGTTGGAGACAGAGAAAAGCCCAAGCTTGTGTTCTTTTTTGACGAGGCTCATCTCCTCTTCAATACAGCCACAAAGGCATTACTGGAAAAAATTGAACAGCTTGTTAAGCTCATCCGTTCAAAGGGTGTCAGCATATTCTTTGTTACACAGAACCCTCAGGATATTCCCGACGGTGTTCTCTCACAGCTCGGCAATAAGGTACAGCATTGTCTGCACGCCTATACTCCAAGCGAGCAGAAAGCAGTCAGGATTGCCGCACAGTCATACCGTGTTAATCCCGCCTTTGACACTGGCGAAGCAATCACTGAACTCGGTATCGGTGAAGCCCTTGTCTCAGTTCTTGACGAGGACGGCGTTCCCACAATAGTTGAGCGCACGAAGATCCTGCCTCCTCAGAGCCGCATGGGTGCAATCACTCCAGAAGAGAGGACAAGCGAAATCAACGCATCTCTCCTCTTCACAAAATACAGTGAAGAAATCGACCGCGATTCAGCATATGAATTCCTTATGAGAAAGAATCTCGAGGAGGAAGCTGCCGCCCTCGCACAGAAGGAAGCCGAGGAGAAGGCTAAGGCCGAGGAAGCTGCCGAGAAAGAACGCCTCAAACAGGAAGCAGCTGAGGAGAAAGAGCGCCAGAAGCAGGAAGCTGCTGAAGAGAAGGAACGCCTGAGACAGGAAGCGGCTGAGGAGAAGGAGCGCCAGAAGCAGGAAGCGGCCGAGGAAAGAGCGCGTCTCAAAGCTGAGGCTGCTGCCGAGAAGGAGCGCCTCAAGGCTGAAGCCAAGGCAGAAAAGGAAGCTGCAGCCAAGCAGGATGCAATGGGCAAGGCAGTTAAGAAGGCCGCTAAGAATGCCGCAAGTTCTGCAGCTGGAACAATTGGACGCGAGGTGGGCAATTCCCTTGGCAAGTCCATGGGTGGCTCCATTGGAAAGAAGGTAGGCGGCAACGTCGGCGCTTCCCTTGGTCGAGGAATTCTCAGCACACTTTTCAGACTATAATTTTTACTAAGGAGCAAGTTATGATTATCGCAGACCAGCACACACATTCAACATTTTCAACAGACGGTATTTCCACTCTCGAGGAGATGGTGAAGGGTGCCATTGAGAAAGGAATAGAGATTCTGTGCGTTACGGAGCATATGGACTTTGATAACCACTACTATCTCCTCCCCTCGTTCTGCGAAGAATTTCCGGGGCTGTCCCAAGCGCAGTGCCAGACCCTGTTTATGTGCGATACAGACGCATATTGCGACGCATCTTTTTCGCTTAAGGATAAGTACCGCTCACAGATTGACCTTCGTTTTGGCATCGAGCTTGGACTCCGCCCAGACCTTGACTTTAGCTACTCTGACTATGTGAAAAAATATCCCTTCGACTTCGTCATCGGTTCAACTCATGAAGTTGAAGGGATTGACCCCTATTACAAGGAATTTCTGAAGGGTCGCGATGCAGTATCTGCCTACCGCGTGTATTTCCAGAACGAAATCCTGAATGCCAAAGCCTGCATTGATTCCTTTGACGTCTTCGGTCACATTGATTACGCTCTCCGCTATCATGTACCAGAGGGTTATGTATTTAACTATTCAGATTTTTCTGACGAAATTGATACCCTTCTCAAGATTCTGATTGACGCTGGAAAAGGCATTGAACTTAACACAGGCGGATTTAAGTATTTCAAAACAGAGCCCAATCCCAGGATTCCGATTATCAGACGCTACAGGGAACTTGGCGGCGAAATAATAACGGTCGGCTCTGACGCCCATTCCAGCACCGCAATAGCAGGTAATTTCGGCAAAGCTGCGGACATATTAAAAGAGTGCGGTTTCAAATACTACAGCGTATTCAAAAACCGCACTCCCAAGTCATATCTTCTGTAATGTTTTTTCTCGATTATTTCGCGATATCACAATCAGTTTCTCCTTCTTCCACCACCGAAAATGAGAATCAGTCTAAGCAGCTGGAGAATTGAGGCTGCTGCTGCCGCCACATATGTCATGGCTGCTGCTGAAAGAACCTTCCTCGTCTGCCCCACTTCGTTGCTGCCCAGAATTCCATTTTCTTCAAGAAGAACCAGCGCCCTGCTTGATGCATTGAACTCAACAGGAAGTGTCACTATCTGAAAAAGAACCGCCAGCGAAAATGCCCAGATTCCAATCTGGATGAGTGTCTGATTCATCGACAGGAAGCATCCAAGAAGAATGATGGGAATAGCCGCCTTTGAACCTATATTAGCCACCGGAACAAGCGCCGACCTGAAATTCAGCGGAAAATACTGCACTGCATGCTGCTTAGCATGACCGCACTCATGCGCCGCAACGCCAATTGCAGCAACTGAAGTTGATGCGTAGGTCGCATCTGACAGATTAACAATCTTGGTCGAGGGATTATAGTGATCAGTCAGATTGCCTGCAACATGTCCAACCTGCACATCATAGAGTCCCTGAGAATCAAGAATCCTTCTCGCAGCCTCCGCACCAGTCATTCCCGATGCGGCCCGCACCTTAGAATACTTGTTAAATGTTGTCTTTACCTTAGCGGATGCAATAAGCGAAAGCGCTGCACCAATAAGGACAAGAATGATTGTCGGATCGTATCCTAAACCGTAATACATTATTATACCTCCATTCTAACAGCGTGACTGAGCCAGGCTCATGCCGCGCCTATATTTACGTCATCTGTCTTTAGCTTTAATCTTTGATAAAAGACTAAGCACTATCCTGCTCACTAACGAGCCCCACTTAGATAGTACTCCACCAACTACCATAATTACCAGTAAAATAAATATAAATAATCCTATACTCTTTATAAAGCCAACCTCGGTTCCTGAGAACTGCTTCATAAATGCATAAAGAATCACATGGTGTACCAGGAAAATTCCAAACGACCACTTTGAGATGTAAGAAGCAACAACATTAACCGGCCTTAATGCCATCGCCCGCTCTCCAAGGTTCATGAACACTGTCATCAGGCATGCTCCAACAAGCGTTGAAACCATAACTTCCTTCATGCCCAAAGGTGCAAACATAAGGACCAGTGCAAGCACGGCTGCTACGGCGGTCACCTTGAAATCCGAAAATCTATCTTTACCATACTCCATCAGAAGCATTCCAATCCAGAAATCCATCACACAGGTAAGCATATTCTTTCCATCTGAAATAGCAAACCAGTCATAATAGAGATTGCCCGTATACAACACAAACAAAACTGCAGTAAAGGCATATCTGAGAATACATCCTGTGCGCTTGTTCGGGATAAAAATTAACCTTAGCACTGGAAACAGCAGATACAGCATCAGTATGGCACCTAGGAACCATTCTCCCAGCGTATAGTAATTAATGTTCACACCTGGATTGAGAAGGTACCCGTCAATTCCAAGTATTGTGTAGATGAATACCCGTCTAGGGCCTGCCCACAGCCAGCTCCCAAGCTCTTTCACTTTCGCCAGATAGCCAAAGAACCATGCGAGATAAAACATGGGAAAAATCGATAGCCAGCGCTTCAGATAGAACATCCTCACTGATATTTTTTCCCCGTAATTATAATAAAGTAGTGCTCCCGAGAGCATAAAGAACATAGCAACAAACAGACCGCCCCAGTCTCCATTACTATATTTTGCGAAAAAAATATGATTTCCACCAATTCCGTATTCTATATAATTATAACTGTAATGAAACAGCACAATTCCGATAGTACAAACCGCCCTGATAAAATCAAAGCTTCTGATTTTCTTTCCAATAGCCATTAATCATCTCCAAGATTACTCAATAGTTCCGCCACAGATAATATGGCCCTCCAGGTAAAACACTGCCGACTGTCCAGGCGTGATGGCTCTCACCGGACTTACGAACTCGGCCGAAATCTCATCCTCACCTGTCCTTGTGATAACACAGCGCTCGCCCTGGTGAGCGTACCTTATCTTGCCGACAGCTTCCATGCTATTTCCGACAGGCAGATCAGCCTCTGAAACCCCCATGAAATTAACATCCCTGCAGACAAGCTTTGTCGTGAACAGATCAGCATTCTCACCGAGAATAACCCTGTCCGTCTCCGGGCATATCGATGTAACATATATCCTGTCTCCCATCGGAAGCCCGAGTCCACGGCGCTGGCCAATCGTGTAATGGGTAATTCCTTTATGGGTACCAAGGACCGTTCCATCTGTCCTAATAAAGTCTCCCGGTCCCGGGACCTCTATCCCTCTTACCTTTGCTTCCTTTTCAATGAAGCCTGCATAATCGTTATCAGGGACAAAACATATCTCCTGCGAGTCCTTCTTGTCCGCCACAATCAGTCCAGCCTTCTCCGCAATCTGGCGAATCTCTTCCTTGGTGTACTCACCAACAGGCATCAGTGTGTGCGCAAGCTGATCCTGCGTCAGATTATAGAGGGCATAGGTCTGATCCTTCTTCGCTGTAACTGAATTGGATATGGCATATCTGCCGTTCTCAAGCCTTGATATCCTGGCGTAATGCCCTGTTGCAATATAGTCAGCCCCAATATCCATAGAGCGCTTCAGTAAGGACTCCCACTTTACGTGTCTATTGCAGGCAATACAGGGATTCGGAGTCCTGCCCTTTAGATATTCTGCCACAAAATAATCAATTACAGATTCCTTAAATTCACTTTTGAAATTCATTACGTAGTACGGAATGTCAAGCTGCGAAGCAACCCACCTGGCATCATCAACTGCCGAGAGGCCGCAGCACCCTCCATTGTCCTGCTTAGCAGTCTCGTCCTCATCCTGCCATATCTGCATCGTCACGCCGATGACATCATACCCCTGCTCTTTGAGCAGTAGGGCCGCAACCGATGAATCAACTCCACCCGACATTCCAACTACAACTTTCTTCTTTTCCATGAGATACAGTATATCATACTTCGGCTAATATTGGAGTGGTAGTTCATTTCTGATGTAGATAAAATATGGCCACCATGTTCAGTGTTCCAGCGTCTGAATTACTTGCAGATTCAGATAAAAATATCTCCAACGTACGAGACCGGCGCCAACTCACATCCATGTTCGATTGGCGCCTGCCACGCGCATCCATGCGCGTAGCTCTCTGTGTCCACATCTGAATCTGAGTAATTCAAGACGCTTTCACATTCGCATTTCTGTCCATATTTCATCTACCCACAACAATTTCCGCCCTATTT
>DCHL01000083.1:8315-36222 GCA_002317595.1 Lachnospiraceae bacterium UBA1753
TCCTTCACGGAAAACGAGATGCGTAAACGCCGCGAGGATACATTGGCTCATGCGAATGCGAAGGAACCTCCAATCATCCGGATTCAGTGAACATCCAGAGAATGTCGCGCACGGACGCGCGACATAGGTGCCAATTGAGCCCGGATGGCGAATTGGCACCGTTCTCGTCCGTATGAACATTCCATCTCTGAATCCGCAGATGATTAAGGTTCCGTAGCACTGAGCATTGCCAAGTATCCTTGCGGCGTGAAAACCATCGCAGTTTTCGCGGAAAGGGGGCATCGCAGTTTTCGCGAAAAAGGGCCATCGCATTTTACGCGACGGCCCCGAAAGAAACATTTTTTATTTTGAGAAGAATTAGTTCTTCTTTCTCTTTGAAAGAAGGTCAGCTGTTACGGCTGCAAGAAGTACGGCACCCTTAACAACCTTCTGGATATCTGTTGACCATCCGAAGATCGACATACCATTGTTAAGAACACCCATGATGAAAGCACCAACAACGGCTCCCATGATTGTACCAGCACCACCGGCTACGGCTGTACCACCGATGTAACATGATGCGATAGCGTCCATCTCGAAACCATCACCAGCCTTAGGTGTTGCAGATGCATTACGTGATGCAAGAACGATACCTGCGATAGCGGCTGTAAGACCTGAGTTAGCATATACCCAGAAGAATACCTTCTTTGTATCGATACCTGAAAGGTCAGCTGCCTTTCTGTTTCCACCGAGTGCGTAAATCTGACGACCAGCAACAGTGTTAGCAGTAATGAACTGGTAGATTCCAACGATTATTGCAAGAATTACAAGGATGAAAGGAATACCTGCGTTGCGTCCAAGGTTGAAGAATACGAAGAACACAAGGAAGATAATAACTGCATCCTTGGCAACGAGCTGCCATGCAGGATTCTGTGCGAGATTATACTTCTTCTTTGTTGCAATACCCTTGAACTCAGCAAGGATAACCAATACAGAAATCACAATTGCAACAATAATTGAAACGAGATCAAGAGTACCATTACCGAAAGGAATCTTCATAGTGGGAAGGAATCCAGCTCCGATAAATGTGAAGTCCTCCTTGAAGGGGCCCTTTGTCTGAGCCTGAAGAACTGTGTAAGTAAGTCCTCTCCACATCAGCCATGTAGCAAGTGTTGTGATGAAAGGAGGGATTCCAAGATAAGCTACGAAGAATCCAACGAATACACCAGATGCACATCCTGCTAACAGAGCAAGAAGAATAGCAACCCACATGTTAAGACCCATATCGATCATAACAATACCGCAAACAGCACCAGTAAGAGCAACCAGGGAACCAACACCAAGGTCAACGTTACCAGTCAGACAGCAGAGAAGCATACCAACCGCAAGGATAACTACGTAACCGTTCTGCATTACGAGGTTGTTAATATTAGCGGGCTTGAGTGTTGCTCCCTTTGTAAGGGCAGCAAAGATAAGATAAATTACAATCAGCAGGAAAAGCATTCCATACTGCTTCAAATCGACATTAACTGTTTTCTTGTTTTCCATCATAAACCTCCTGAAGTTAACCATTCTTTCTGTTATGAGCCATAATGCACTGCATGATACGCTCCTGGGTTATCTCTTCCTTGTTAAGTTCTCCTGCAATCTCGCCCTCATTAAGGACATATGCACGGTCACATGTACCGATGATTTCAGGCATCTCAGACGAGATAACAATGACTGCCTTACCGGCTCTTGCAAGATCATTGATTATACAATAAATCTCGTACTTGGCACCTACGTCAATACCACGGGTAGGCTCATCAAGAATAAGAACGTCAGGCTGAGTAAGCATCCACTTAGCAAGAACTACCTTCTGCTGGTTTCCACCTGAAAGTGATCCAGCTGTCTGCTCGATTGATGTAGCCTTAATATTAATCTTCTTCTTGTACTCTTCTGCAGCAATCACTTCCTCATTCTTCTTGATTACTCCATGATTTGAGAAATACTTCTTACGGGCTGCAGTAACAGAATTCTCACGAATTGTCTGCATAAGGATAAGTCCGTAAGTCTTTCTATCCTCAGACACATATGCAAGCTTATTGTCAATGCACTGTGTAACTGTCTTTGTAGGAACTTCCTGTCCATGCACAAAAACCTGACCAGAAATCTTCTGACCATAATTGTGGCCGAACACTGACATCGCAAGCTCTGTACGACCTGCACCCATCAGACCTGCTAGGCCAACAACCTCTCCTGCTCTAACATGGATATTGATATCTTTAAGTCTTTGCTTATTAGCATCCTCGGGTGTGAATACATTCCAATTCTTAACCTCAAAGATTGTTTCACCAATCTCAACACCCTCACGAACAGGATAACGATTTGAAAGCTCACGACCAACCATTCCCTTAATGATTCTGTCCTCGTTAACCTCTCCTGATGCCTTGTTAAGAGTCTCAATAGTCTTACCATCACGGATAATTGTGATATTATCAGCAACATACTCAATCTCGTTAAGCTTATGAGAAATCATAATACAGGTAATCCCCTGTTCCTTAAGACCAAGCATAAGGTCAAGAAGGTTCTTTGACTCCTCATCATTAAGAGCCGCTGTAGGCTCATCAAGAATAAGAAGCTCAACGTTCTTAGCCAGAGCCTTACCAATCTCCATAAGCTGCTGCATACCTACACCGTAGGTATTAACGGGCTTGTTAACATCGATTCCTGTAAGTCCAACCTTAGCAAGCTGCTCCTCTGCCTGCTGACGAGTAGCCGCCCAGTTGATAACACCCTTTGCAGATGTTCTCTCATTACCCATAAACATATTCTCAGCAACTGACAGAAGTGGACTGAGCGCCAGCTCCTGATGGATAATAACGATGCCCTTTTTCTCACTGTCCCTAAGTGAATGACACTTATTAATCTCACCATTGTAAACTACATCGCCAGAATAAGTTCCAAAAGGATAAACGCCTGAAAGAACGTTCATCAGTGTAGACTTACCGGCTCCATTTTCCCCACAAATCGCATGAATCTCGCCACGCTCAACCTTGAGATTTACATCATCAAGAGCCTTAACGCCCGAGAATTCCTTAGTGATGTGGTTCATTTCCAAAATGTAATCCGACATCCTCTATGCTCCTTCTCTATATTTTTTGGCCATTGCCATCCTGCTCTCTCGCCGACTGGCAATAGGCATTTCATTTTTTTCAAAATTACTCTTGAGAAAAATGAAATATCGACTGCCTGTCTTAAAAAAGGGGCGACAGCCGTAGCCGCCGCCCCTTCAGAATGTGCTATTTAACTTTTCAAGATGCCTTTCGGCATTCTATCAATTAGTTGTCAAGCTCGTCCTGTGTATAGTATCCGCCATCTACAATAAGCTCCTGCATATTGTCAGCATCAACTGCTACAGGTGTACAGAGGTATGAAGGAACAACAAGCTTTCCGTTGTTGTACTGCTCTGTATCGTTAACCTCAGGCTCAGTTCCGTTAACAACTGCTGAGATCATTGTAACTGCCTTAGCTGCAAGGAGACGAGTATCCTTGTAGATTGAGAATGTCTGCTTTCCAGCAAGGATGTTCTTACAAGCCATAAGCTCAGCATCCTGTCCAGAGATTACAGGCCAGTTAGCCTCTGTGTAACCAGCGTTCTCAAGAGCTGCCTTACATCCGTAAGCGAATCCATCGAAAGCTGTTGCGCAGATGTCAAGATCCTCATCAGCGTAGTTAGCTGCAAGGTAGTTCTCGCACCACTGCTGAGCTGTCTCCTGAGACCATCTAAGGATACATGTATCCTCGAATGATGTTCTGCCAGTCTTGCAAACGAGTGTGCCGTCATCAAGGTAAGGCTGAAGAACTTCGATAAGTCCGTTGTAGAGCATAAGAGCGTTGTTATCATCAGGTGAACCCATGAAGAACTCAATTGTCTTAGACTCGCCAGCTGCCTTAACTGCCTCAAGGTCAGCCTTAGCAACGATTGTCTCACCGATTACAGTACCAACACCCTTGTTATCGAATGTTGCGTAGTAAGAAACAGCGTCTGTGTCCATAAGGAGACGGTCGTAAGCGATGATGGGGATTCCAGCTTCCTTAGCTGAAGCCTCAACTGTTGTAAGAGCACCAGAGTCAACTGCTGCGATTACAAGACAGTCAACCTGCTGAGCAACCATGTTCTCAATCTGAGAAACCTGCTGCTGAACATCATCCTCTGCGAACTGTACGTTTACAGTGTAACCAAGCTCCTCGAGCTGCTTCTGCATGTTAGCTGCATCGTTGATCCATCTCTCTGATGACTGTGTAGGCATGCAAAGAGCGATTGTCTTACCAGCACCTGAATCAGCGCCACCTGCTGCCTCTGCTGCTGCCTCAACTGCCTCAGCTGTAGCTGCGTCTGTCTTCTCCTCTGCAGGAGCCTCTTCCTTTGTCTCCTCAGCGGGTGCCTCTGCTGCGGGTGCCTCTGCTGCGGGTGCCTCTGCTGCCTGTGAGCCACATCCAACGAGCATTGAAGCTACCATTGCAACTGCAAGAAGTGAGCTTAATACTTTTCTCTTCATTTTTAATTTCCTCCCTATATAAAGTTGAAAAGATTTTGACTGCCGTACTTGGCAGCCCTGTTTAGTAATATATAACCTTTTGTATAATATGTCAAGAAAAAAGGGTGTGTTGTATTACAGTTTTCACAAATACAACACACCCTACTATATGCTTTTTCGAAAAATTACACAATTTTTACGCTTAAACGTTTACGAATTGCACAATTACCGTAAAATTTCGAAACTTTTCGTAAATTATCAATTGTTATCAACTCGGACATTGCTCTCATTATCTGATTCAATCACTGTCTCATCTGTAACATCAATAATTTTTTCAGAATTTTCAGCAGCGGCATCCTCTGATAACTCTTCCATGACAGCCGGATCACCTGCGCCGCCGACATACCTTCCAGTCAGCAGGTCCTTAGCCCCCATAAAGATGGCAACAATTCCAAAAGCCAGGAACAGGACTGCAAAGGCCAGGAATATCGCCATGGGATTCTCAGGTTCCATCGCGCCATCATATACACCCTTGGCAAGATAAATGAGATACGCTCCCAGTACACATCTGAGCATGAGCATTGTCACAGTTGGAACTCTTCTGTTACTTTTATCATTACTGTCCTTAAAAAGCATTAATAATCTTCCTCTTCCTCTCCCTCAGAAATGTCACTCTTAGGCTTCTCGAGGCCTTCAATCTTAATTCCATTCTTCTCAGCATAATCCCACAGGGCAGCGTGGATTGCTTCCTCTGCAAGAAGTGAGCAGTGAACCTTCACAGGCGGAAGTCCATCAAGGGCCTCCATTACTGCCTTGTTTGTAACCTCAAGCGCCTCCTGGATTGTCTTGCCCATGACAAGCTCTGTAGCCATCGAACTGGTCGCAACCGCCGCACCACATCCGAAAGTCTTGAACTTACAGTCTCTTATCACTCCATTCTCATCGATGTCGAGATACATTCTCATGATATCACCGCACTTGGCATTGCCTACGGTTCCAACTCCACTTGCATTCTCAATCTCGCCAACGTTTCTGGGATTCTGAAAATGGTCCATAACCTTTTCACTGTACATATCTATTTCCTCCTCAGCACACTGTGAAATCTCACGGTGTGCATTCGCATTCTTACTTCAGCGCTATTACTGAATCTTTGCCTTAACCTTGCCTGCCTTATAATCCTCATACAGCGGTGACATACCACGGAGCTTTGCAACAATCTCTTTCACCGAGTCAACCGTGTAATCAATATCTTCCTTTGTGGTCTCAGCCGAGAGGGTCAGCCTCAGTGAGCCGTGTGCAATCTCATGTACCAGACCAATTGCCAGAAGCACGTGCGACGGATCAAGCGATCCTGAAGTACATGCCGAACCCGATGAACCACAGATTCCCTTCATGTCGAGCATTATAAGAAGCGATTCTCCCTCAATGAACTCAAATGAGAAGTTGGCATTATTGGGAAGACGATCTGTCCTGTGACCGTTGAGCTTAGTATTTGGAATCTCATCAAGAATTCTTCCGATGAGGTAATCCCTGAGTTCTATCTCCCTGGCAGTACGCGCCTGCATTGTCTCATGAGCAAGCCTGGCTGCGGCACCAATACCTACAATTCCTGTTACATTCTCTGTTCCCGCCCTTCTGGCGCGCTCCTGCTGACCACCATGAACAAAGGATCTGATTTTTACACCCTTTCTTATATAAAGGAAACCTACACCCTTTGGTCCATTAAGCTTATGTCCGCTGGCTGAGAGCATATCAATATTTAGTTCATCCACGTCAATCGGAACCTGTCCGTATGCCTGAACAGCATCTGTGTGAAAAAATATGCCGTTTGCTCTTGCGATCTCGCCAATCTCTTTAATCGGCTGGATAGTTCCAATCTCATTGTTGGCAAACATTACAGAGATAAGGATTGTATCAGGCCTGATTGCCGCCTTCAGCTCATCGAGCTTAAGTACACCGTTCTCATCCACTCCAACATATGTAACCTCAAACCCCTGCTTCTGAAGATACTCACAGGTATGAAGAATCGCATGATGCTCAATCGCTGAAGTAATAATGTGCTTCCCCTTCGCCGAGTAAGCCTCTGCAGTTGCCTTCAGTGCCCAGTTGTCGGATTCCGAACCGCCTGCTGTAAAGTAGATCTCATTGTTCTGTGCCCCAAGGCTTTTCGCAATTATCTCACGCGCCGTATCAACAGCAGCCTTTGATTTCTGACCAAGCTTATATATCGAACTCGGATTTCCATAGGATTCCGTAAAATACGGAAGCATCGCATCGACGACCTCCGGTGCGCACTTTGTTGTCGCCGCATTATCAAGATATATGACTCTGTCCATATGTAAGTTCCTCCACTATATTCACTGTCACGGATATAAAATAACATCCCGCAAGCAATATTCCCATTACATTACTATGAATTCAAGCAAATGGATAATAGCACCCACTAACTTAAGGTGTCAATGATACTTGCAAAGAGTTAACCTTTATTTTATAATTTTCTATTGCGAAAGGAACACCCTCTCGCAACTAAATGATTATACACCCAATTATTATTTTTTTCCATTATTCTTAAGGAGATATTTTTATGAGTTATACATTTATCGACAAGCTCCCCACGCCGGAGGAGATTTGCGAGCAGTACGCTGTTCCCGCGCATCTCGTGGAACTCAAGAGGGAACGCGATGCAAAAATAAGAAAAGTATTCACTGGCGAGTCTGATAAGTTCCTGCTCATCATCGGCCCCTGCTCAGCAGACAACGAAGATGCTGTATGTGACTACATAACAAGACTCGGCAAGGTCCAGGAAAAGGTTGAGGATAAGCTCATTCTCATTCCCAGAATTTATACCAACAAGCCCCGGACAACGGGCGAGGGCTACAAGGGAATCTTCCATCAGCCCGATCCCGAGAAGAAACCTGATTTTGTTGCAGGCCTTCTCGCCATGAGAAAGATGCACATCAGGGCAATGGATGAGTCAGGACTGACCGCTGCAGATGAGATGCTTTACTCTGACAATTGTGGATATGTCACCGACATCCTCTCTTACGTTGCAGTGGGTGCGCGCTCCGTAGAGGACCAGCAGCACAGATTTGCCGTAAGCGGATTTGATGTTCCCGCAGGAATGAAGAACCCCACCTCAGGCGACCTTGGCGTAATGATGAATTCCATCCTCGCAGCACAGCACTCTCACAGTTTTGTGTACCGCGGATGGGAAGTTCAGACCGACGGAAACGAACTTGCACATGCAGTTCTCAGAGGTTCCGTTAACAAGCACGGGAACAACCTTCCCAACTACCACTACGAGGACCTCATGCTTCTGCTTGAAAAATATGCCGAGCGCGATCTGAAGAATCCTGCATGCGTGATTGACACAAATCACTCAAATTCAAACAAACAGTTCAAGGAGCAGATAAGAATTGCCAAGGAGATCATGCATTCCCGCTCACACAACTCTGACATCAGAAGCCTCGTAAAGGGACTTATGATTGAGAGCTATATTGAAGAAGGCTGCCAGAAGGTCGGCGGCGGTGTATATGGCAAATCAATTACAGACCCCTGCCTTGGCTGGACCGACTCAGAAAAGCTTATCTACGATCTTGCCGAACTCGTGTAACAGCTTATCTATGATCCCGCTGAACTCGTACAACAGAACCAATTAAATTGACCTGTTAAGTCAAATATCTCTATTGACTTAACAGGTCATTTTTTAACTCATTATTCACTTATTTTACCGTCAATGCCTTGGATGCGCCTTAGCATAAACTTCTCTTATTCTAGAATGGTTCATATTCACATATATCTGAGTTGTAGAAATATCTGAATGTCCCAGCATCTCCTGCACTGCCCTAAGGTCTGCTCCGTTCTCAACAAGATGAGCCGCAAACGAATGTCTCAGAGTGTGTGGTGTAATGTCAGATTCAATCCCGGCCTTCTTGGCATAGTACTTAATCAGCTTCCAGAATCCCTGTCTGCTCATTGGTCCACCAGAGCAGTTCACGAAAAGTGTCTGGCAGTTCGGATCCTCAACCATTGCTTCTCTTGATTCTCCAAGATATCTGAACAGCGCCTGTCTTGCTTCACCGCCGAATGGAATCACTCTCTCTTTGTGGGTGTCCTTGCATACGATATATCCCATGGCCATATTGACATCGCTCTCCATAAGGGAAATAAGCTCCGAAACCCTTATTCCAGTAGCATAGAGAAGTTCAAGCATCGCCTTGTCGCGAACCTCCTTGGGCGAATCACCCTTGGGTTGCTCCAGCAGTCTTACAACCTCGTCCGTTGTCAGAATCTCAGGTAACTTCTTCTCAATCTTGGGCGACTTAAGTCCAATCGACACATCTTCCTTAATTGCCCCCTCTTTAAGAAGGTAATGGAAAAATGCCTTAGCAGATGCAACATTTCTCGAAACCGTCGCAGGCTTAAACCCCTGTGCCTCAAGCTCAGCAATATATCCGCCAAGATCCTCTGCCTTAATGTCAGCCACGGCCTTTCCCCCTAGATAGCCGGCAAGCTTTGTCAGATCTCGTCTGTATGACAGCTCTGTGTTCTTTGACATCTTCTTGACATTATGTAAATAATTTATGAAGCCATTAATCTGTTCTACCATAGTCAAAATACACTCTCCTCTTGTGGTGTAGTTTGCATTATAATCGCACTTTGAAAAAAATGCAAACCCCGAAACAGCCATTTTTTCGGGGTTTTGCGAACAGTTCCGGTCAAAATCACAACATGTCCTTATCATTGACTTTGAGGGTCACAATATCTTGTATTAAAATTTTTTTAAAAATATTAACAATTTATGTAAAGTTATTACATCAACTGTAACAGTTTACATAAAGGATTTATACGCCAGAATGGCAGACACTGTCTTTGAGTCTTCGATTCTTCCATCCCTGATCATGTCAGTCAGTTCCTGAAGAGTATATTCCTCTACATCTATGAATTCATCCTCATCAAGGCGCTGCTGAGTAGGTGTGAGGTCCTTTGCAACAAATACAGATATGACTTCATCACAGAATGCTACTGCTGTCCTGATGTCAATCAGATGCTCCAGCTTCTCTGAATAGTACCCTGTCTCCTCTTCTAATTCGCGGATTGCAGCCAGTCTGTAATCTTCATCCACAGTATTCCTGCCCCCCGCTGGAATCTCAAGTGTCTCCCTGTCAAGTGCATTTCTAAACTGTCTTACCATCAGAAGCCTTCCATCATCAAGGACGGGTATTACTGCTGCCGCACCCTTGTGAGACAGAAAGTCATAATACGCAATCCTTCCGTCCGGCATCCTTAAGGTATCCTCGTACATCTTAAATATATGTGCCTCTTTCACAAGTTTTCTGCCAAGTCTCACTATTTTCTCGCCCATTAAAATCCATCTCCTTTTTAGTCGAAACGCGCACCATTCGGCGTACAAACACGAAAGTCCGCAAGAATTCCTGCGGACCTTCATCATTCGCTATTTGGCTGACAATTCATTAAATATTTGTGCTTAGATTATCTCCCTCAGCTTCGATATTACATCATTCTTCGATATCGGCTTAACGAGATACCCCTGTGGCCTGAGTGCCAGGCACTCCATAACCTTAGCCTTATCGGCAACACCGGTTGCAAAAATAATCGGTACACGCCGTCCATTCTCCTTGCTCCTGATAAGCTGGAAGGTAGTTGCACCATCCCAGTCAGGCATCATATAGTCAAGGATAATCGCATCCGGCTTCTGTCTCTCTAGGAACTTAAGGGCAAGCTTTCCAGACTTAACCGCTGTGACAGTGTAGCTGTCCTCAAGGTAGGATCTCATTGTCTTAAGCACGACAGGATCATCATCAATGACAAGCACATGCTTCTCCTCGACATTCCTAAGGCCAATTACTCCCAGGATTGCCTGCTTTATTGCATTGTTGCCTTCCTCCGGATTGACCCTTCTGTCAGCGCCTGGCTTTACATTGCTAGCAAAGACCTCCTGGTCCTTATCATCACCCACAACCAGCATAGGAAGATACTTGTATGTATCATTCTCACGCATATCCATGATACCGAAAAGACGCTGTCTGTTGACATTCTCTATATGGACAATCAGCACATCTGGGTTAAATGCGGTCTCAAACATGATGGTACTACCACTGGACAACATAGCTGTTCTAACCTGAACTCCCGGCGGCATCAGCCCCTTCATATTGTCAAGCGACTGAGTCCTCGTACCCAGCAACAATACACGTACCATTACAAAACATCTCCCAAAAATAACAATTTATGCAATTCATTGCACACATAGTTATAATATCAAACTTCCAATTTTTACGCAATAATTAATAATATTTCCCGTCTTTCACGAATCAATTTATAAATTCTATCATTCACACATCTATTGATAATTACCATCATTCACGTGGTCCGAATGGAGCAGATACTCTGACTTCTCAGAAAGAGGCTTGTCCAGAAATTCTTCATATATCCTTTTAACGAGGGGGTTCTCATGCGAACGTCTCAGCGTTCTCTCGCAGTCAAGTTCGTAGAGCTTAGCACTTCTCTTCTCGCCCCACTCCTCATTATCGTGAATAGGCTGACCGCCGCCTGCAACGCATCCGCCAGGACATGCCATTACCTCTACAAAGTCATAGCTGGCCCGTCCTGCAAGAATATCCTCAACGAGTTCTGCCGCATTCCCCAGTCCGCTCACGACACAGGTCCTCACTACGGTATCACCAATAGCAAATTCACATTCCTTACGCACTGGTGGCCGTCTCTCGTCATCATCTCCGAGCACAACCTTGCTGTTGGCTGAAGCGTCAGGATAATCATTCTGCTGCGCCCTGACAACCTTGAATGCGTCTGCTGGTGCTTCCTCGCCTGTCACTACAAAGTGTGCTGTACGAAGGGCAGCCTCCATCACGCCTCCAGTTGCGCCAAAGATTACTCCAGCACCTGTTCCATCACCCAGCGGACTATCAAAAGGCTGGTCAGTGAGTGTAGTCGGGTCAATGCGGTCTGCACGCAGAAGTCTTACAAGCTCCCTTGTTGTCAGAACAATGTCTACATCAGGGATTCCATTGCTTCGCATTGTCAGGAGTGCAGCCTCTCTCTTTTTTGATACGCAGGGCATTATTGAAATAGAACAGATATTTTCCGGGGCAATTCCTGTCTTCTCTGCAAAGTGAGTCTTAATAAGTGCGCCAAAAATCTGCTGAGGACTCTTCGTGGTAGACAGTCTTCCAAGGAGCTGGGGATATTTTTTCGTAAGAAAACTTACCCAGCCTGGACAGCAGGATGTGAACATAGGAAGTCCTGACTCCTTAATTTCAGGAAGACGCTCCAAAAGTTCACTTCCTTCCTCCATGATGGTCACATCAGCAGAAAAAGATGTATCCAGCACATAATCAAACCCGACACGCTTTAATGCAGCAACAAGCCTACCCTCAGAATCAATACCCTCGGGCATACCTATTCTCTCAAGCCACGCAGTCCTAACCGCCGGAGCAATCTGAACAACTGTCACCTTGTTAGGATCAGCCAGAACATCATATATCTGCGGAAGGTCATTTCTTTCTTTGAGTGCGCCAACAGGGCAATGGGTAATACACTGTCCGCAGAGACTGCAGTCCGTGCAGGCAATGGGCTTATTGTCTGTAGTGCTGATTGTCGTATACGCACCGGTATTCTGGACATCCCAGATTGAAAGGTTCTGCACTCTGTCACAAATATTGACACAGCGCATGCACTTAATACACTTGCTGGAATCCCTTATAAGCGGGAATTCATTATCCCAGGGTGCCTTCGTAACCTGGGACTTGAATGGAATCTCATATATTCCCATGTGTCCTGCCAGAGTCTGAAGACTGCAGTTTCCGCTTCGTACACAGGTTACGCAGTTACAGTCATGCTGGGACAGGATGAGTTCCACATTCGTCCTTCGAATCTTGCGTGCTCGGGGCGAAGATGTGTAGATTACCAGGCCTTCTGCCACAGGAGTAGAACAAGCCGTGACCATCTTCTGCTTTCCCTGTATCTCAACCATACACACCTTGCATGCAGATATCTCATTAATTCCTCTGAGATAGCACAGATGCGGAATATAAATACCAACAGACTTAGCCGCATCCATGATTGTAGTCCCCTCGGGAACGCTGACATTAATTCCGTCTATAGTAAGATTTACCATCTTGTATTCCTGCCTCCCTTCAGTGAACTGAAACCAAACTTATCGCATCTAAGACATCTGCCAGCCTCCTGACATGCTTCCTGCTCACTCATGCAGTTCTCGATATGAAGGAAATTATCCCTTCTTTCAGATGCTTCAATCTCTGAAAGCTGAACTCTTCCACAGGGACGCTTATCCTCAAGAGTAGGCGCCGGAATCTCGACATCGCAGGAAATCTCATGCCTGTAGCCCAGATACTCATCAATATTTGCGGCAGCAACCTTTCCGGCAGCTATAGCCCTTATAACAGTTGCAGGGCCAGTCACACAGTCTCCACCGGCAAAGATTCCCTCGTTGTCCTCAAGTTCACTTGATTCGAGGGCCTCAATAGTTCCTTTGTGGATTTTAATTCCAGCCTCTTCAAAATATTTGCTCTCAATACCCTGGCCGATTGCCACTACGATGATATCGCAGGGAATCCTGAGAAGGTCAACATCAGCATGGATAGGTCTTGCCCTTCCCCATGCGTCAATGGGTCCGATGATCTGCGGCTCAACCCAGAGCGCAGCAACATTTCCATTCTCATCTGCCTCAATATGGTGTGGTGCCTTAAGGCCATAGAGCTCTGCTCCCTCAGCAATGGCACCCTCTACCTCATCAGGGAGAGCTGTCATATCCTCCTGACGTCTCCTGTAGGCAATGCACACCTTTGATGCGCCTAGTCTGATGGCACTTCGAGTACAGTCCATCGCCACGTTGCCACCGCCGATGACAACAACTCTCTTTCCCTTGAAATCAGGCATGATATCATCGCCAATGCCCCTAAGCATCTCTACGGCTGATATGACTCCCTTCGAGTCCTCTCCCTCAATACCAATTTTCTTGTCAGTATGAGCACCGATTGCGATATATACTGCATCATACTCATTATGGATGCTCTCAAAGGGAATCTCACCCTCATTATTTCCTATCCTTGTATTGAGCTTAACCTCAACACCGGTTGAAAGGATGGCATTAATATCCTCATCAAGCCTCTCCCTTGGAAATCTATAGCTTGGAATTCCATATCTGAGCATTCCACCGAGGCTCTTCTTCTCCTCAAATACGACGGCATGATGCCCCATGATTTCGAGATAATATGCCGCAGAGAGTCCTGAAGGGCCACCACCGATAATCGCAATATTTTTACCAGTAGGTGCAGCCTTCTCAGGCACAGGAACTGTATCTGCGTGAGCCATGTCCACAGCCATTCTCTTAAGTCCCCTGATATTGACAGAGGTATCAATCATATTTCTTCTGCATCTCGCCTCACAGGGATGCTCACAGATAAGCGCACAGGCCGTTGGGAAAGGATTATCCTTCCTGATGAGCTTGACTGCATCCTGATATCTCTTTGCCCCAACAAGAGCCACATATCCAGGAATATCAACCTGCGCAGGACAGAGAGCCACGCAGGGAATCGAGTGGTTCGCATGGACCGAGCAGCACCCTTCCTTGATATGATGCACATAATCCTCCCTAAAGCCCACAAAGCCCGCGAGCAGCATGTGAGATGCCTCATATCCTATTGCACAGTCTGCACTGTCCGTAATGCTGTTCGCCGTGTCCTCGATGAGACGGAGTGTATCCATCGTCGCTCTTCCCTCAAGAACGTCCTCAAGAAGCTTCTGAAGCTGTGCCAGCCCAACACGGCAGGGAACACACTTACCACAGGTCTGTGCCTGACAGACCTTCAAAAATGACAGCTGAAGATCCACAGGGCAGAGTCCTGGCGGACTCGCAACAATATGACGCTCCAGATCCTTATATAGTCTCTCAACCGTAAGCTGCACCTGATCGGGCGTCTCAACCTTTAATCTACTCAAAAAAGAACCCTCCTTCCATCAAACCAGAATAATCTAATCCCCCATAGCGTATTCTATCTCATTATTGACAGTGCCATTCTCCTATATGTGTGCCTTGCCCCTCGGATTGTCTTAGAGTATGCGAGCACATTCTCAGGCATCGCCATCCCCGTGAACGCCGAATCCCCAAGGTGATGTATATCAACACCTGCCATCTTGCACATAAGTGCAATCTCCCGGATTGTCTCAACCTCCGAGCCCTCCTGCGAGGTACCAATGGCGGTCATGGTAAGTGCATTCTTCTCATGCGCCGCAACGACAAGGCTTCTGATATAGTCCATGGTCAGTCCTCCAACTGTACCCGGAGCCGGGAACAACACAATGTCTGCGCCCGCATCAATGAAGGAGGTCACATCATCCTTGGTCACTATATTTTCCCCAGCCTCACTGAGGATTCCTGAGGCGTGCATCTTGCCGGCAGCAATTATCATCCTGTTTCCCACAGCCTCCTTAAGCTCACGGATTGAATGAAGTATGCCTGCATTAGTCACACCAGTATCAGGATTGCCAGTGAGAAGAATCATGTCAACTCCCATGTCAGCCGCCTTCACGGCATTGTCAACAGTGGCAACCCTGCCCCCTGTTATCTTCCACATATTCTTCTCATCCTCAGGCTTATAGTCTGGACTTATTGGCTCAAGGTTGATAGCAACAAGCCTTCCTGTGAGACGCTTGATCTCACGCACAACATCACACGGTGCTACTTCAGGAAGCCCCTGTACCACGGGATTATTCACGTCAAAAATATTGAGCAGCAGTATATCAGCCCCGAGAGAAGCAAGAAATTCCACATTTGAAATATTACCCAGCATTGGTGTTACGGTGCCAATACTCTCACAGGCAATCACTCTTCCCTCGCTTCCACCGATAGCCGCAATCTTTTCATCCTTACTATATGCCGCAAGCTCCCTTGCAGTGCAGTCAAGCAGTCTCTTCGCCATATCATTTCCCTCCGTACAAAGCTGCAAGCTTTAATGTAAATTCACGCATTTCCTCTACCACATGCTCTGGCCCTGTGATTTTTACACCATCTCCAAGTCCGCACAACCAACCAAAGAACTGCGAACTGATTGCAGCGTGCACGGTTGTCCTTGAATGTTCCTTATCTACAGGGCGGATGGAAATATCCTTACCGAATCTGTCAATCAGTACGCCGACAAGGCGGTTATCAAACTCAATTGTAACAGCAGTCTCTTCACCGCCAAACATACCAAAGTTAATCTTGGCATAATCTGCCATATTCAGGGACTTAAGGTCAGATGCGCCCTCGCGCTTTTCGTCAGTCATGCTGATCCTAAGCATCTTGTCAACGCGGAAATGCTTAACCTTATCAGCCTCGCCGTCAAAGGCAACCAGATAGTAGTTCTCATCATCCCATGACAGTCCTAAAGGGCTCACATTGTAGAACTTGCCTCCATGGCGAAGCTCTGTTTCCTTCTTGATGTTCCAGGCATAATACTGGAAACGAATCTGTCTGTTTTCTGCAATTGCTGAATGAATTGTATCTACGCTATAGTAAATACTCTCATTCATCGTCTTGATCCTACCCTGAACAAACACCTGCCTACGGAGCGTCTTAGCCTGATGTTCACTTACCATGCTCTCAAGCTTCTTGATGAGTTCTCTTGATTTCTTCTCAGTGATAAACTTAGAAGACTGAATTGCATCAACAAGCAGCTTCAGTTCTGCAAGTTCAAAAAGACGGCTCACAACCTTGTATCTGTATTCACGCCCCTCCTGTTCCCCGACAACTTCGATACCAAATTTGTCCAGTTCACGAAGGTCGTCATACAGACTCTTTCTCTCAGCAGAAACTCCGTTTTTTTGAAGTTCATCCTGTATCTCCTGCCTAGTAAGGCTGTGCTCCTCATCGGTCTTTTCCTGTAATATCTTTGCCAGATAAAAAAGTTTCAGTTTCTGATTTTCACCCTTTGCCATATTATTCTCCTCTCGAATAATAATTCCTCATGTCCTTATGCAAGTTCAGCAATAAATATATGCCCTTACGCAAGCTCAGCATTGAATTTCTGGGCATTATTATCCCACCTCGTCAGTTTCACCTTGATATCTCCCTGACCGGCAAAACTTGATGGAGTCCTGCCAATGCTCTGAAGGTATTTTTTTGACATTGTTACCCCAACATTGCTCCCCGTGATACTGCCTCTAAGCCCACCTGTCGGTCCCTTGCTGTATCCGGTCATGAACACAATCTGACCGACTGCGAATTCACCCATAGCCTCATAGGGTCCAGCGACCTCATGGACGCTTGCCTCAGGTGTATTCCATGCAGCAATATTTTTCATCACCCTCTCGCAGACAGTGCGAAGGACGTCGCGTTCATCCGACTCAAGAAGCTCAATATTCAGATGGTGGGAGGTATTTCTGCAGCCATTCAGGAAGTCAAAATCAGACTTCAGTTCATCAAGCGAATTGTATAAGCTGAAATATTTCTCCATTATATTCCAATACTTTACGATTATGCCCTTGTACTCATGGAACGCTATGACGTTCAGCTTCGAAATAGTCATATTACGTTCCTGGTAATGGTTTCTGAGCGCCACTGTTCTCAGATTGTCAAGATAACCGTCCTTGTTTGGTGCTTCCTGATTAATCAGCTCCACCCAGTTATCAGGGTACGCTTCCGACATAGCCTTCTTTATTGCAAATCTGACTTTCCTCTCCGTTGTATTTACAATTCCCTCAAGGGCAGATACCTCATCAACCTCAACAACATCGCGCAGAAAATCCACGAAGAACAGCGACATTGGTTCGTACAGAACCATATCGTTCTCATTAAATTCTTCCGGGGATGACATCTCAAAGAGATTTTTCTGTTTATCGTAAGGCCTTGTGACAAAACCGTAGTTATAAAGCACATCAAGCTTATTCTGAATGCCTTCTGTATATGCAGGCCCGATGAAATGCTGGAAGAAAATAGACATTGCCGTAATTGATTTTTCCTCATCAACGAACTCATTCTTCATGAGCTTACGCATTCTCTTATAGGAAGTCCGGATGAAGTCACCACTCTCACTGTATATCCGTGCGATATCCACGCAGTCCCCCTTCCAGTCTCCAATCTTCTCCTTCATTCCCATGAGAAGTCCCGGATTTCTTCCACAGAAATAGAGAACGCCTCGTCTCTGCTCTTCATTAAGTTCTCCGCAGGGCAAAGTCCTGTATCCCCCAAAATACTCATCAAGCTCATCATTCGAAAAACCCCTGAGTGTTACAGGCGGGTATGCATCAGCAAAATTCGAGCAGTCGTCCATATTGTAGGCAATTGTGTCAACACTTCGCCTTGAAATGGTCACGATGGAAAGATTAAGCGGTGTAGTACCCTTTTTCGAGAGAGTAAACAGACGCTGGAAAATCCTGTCACCAATAATTACATCTTCATCAGACGAATCAACTTCCTTATAATTTTTTGCAGCCCTGTCAAACTCATCTATAGTGATGATGATTCTTATTCCGAGTTTTGTGTATCGGTCAAAAATATCACCAATCATGTTGTTGGCTTTGTTGATCAGGTTCTTGTTCCCCGAAATATCTCCGCCATGCTTATCAAAAAATTCATAGGTATCCCGAATTTTTTTAACCCACGTACGTGTCTTGAACTCAATCTCCTCAGTTACTCCATCAGCTTCAAGAATCTCCTTAAGTCTCTTCTCCAGCACCCAATCAGAGATTTCCTCAGAAAAATCCTCAATAAGATTCGCCCAGAAGCCCCAGAAGTCCACTCCGCCCTCAATCTGCGTAGGAAAGTAGAATGCATTTTTCGGTGTGTTCTGCTCAAACATCTCCGCCATTTTTTTAATGAGCGTAGTCTTTCCGATACCATTCGGGCCTATCAGCGAGCAGCACTTTCCATAGCTGCCCTCTTCCACGAAGAAAATATTCTTTTTGAAATTCTCAATATATTCCGTGCGTCCGATAAACAATGTATCCATTCCTATTTTCCCCCTTCACGCTGCCAGATAAACTCAATAAACAGCCCTGTGTTAATCCTCACTCTGCCGCCAGTAGTAATAGAAATAACCCTTCTTCCTTCAAGAAGTGTTCTAGTGCTCTCCACCACCTGACTGTCGATATTCTCAAGTTCAGTAAGATCTGAAGCAATCTTTCCAATATCTGCAGTCCTGCAATCAGTCGAACGCTTTGCAAGGATTGCCGTACGCTTGAGGTACTTGTACGTAAGCCTGTTCTCAAAGGAACCAAGCGCATCTCCGTCCTCGTTGAGAAGTATGTCAAAATCATCAAGCGACAATTCACTAATATACTCCCGTATCATATCATTGACATCGGTCTCAAGAATTCTTGAATGCCTGCATTTTCCGCCAACAAAATAATTGAACATCCTGTTGCAGAGCCTCATCAGATAGGTCGCATTTCTTCCTGACAGATCAAGCAGTCTCTCTATTGCCTTGGCCCCAAGCTTAGTATCATAAGGGTCAAATCCAAGTGCCTCCATCATCGGCTTGATAACCAACTGTTTTGATGCCTCTTCATCAAGAGCCACAACCTCAATAGCCTCAGAGAACTCCATCGTATGATTCCATACATTGAGCTTATTTAGTGCTCTCTTCATTGCCTCATGGCCGATGATGATCTGGACAAATCCAAGCTTCGCAAAGGTCTTGATAAAATTAGGAATCTGGCTTAGCGTCTCATTCTCCGGATGCATTTCAATCTCTTTCATGATTGTAGTACATAGCAGAGTAAATTCATCCATGATAAGTACTACAGTATGACGGCCTTTATCCATCTGTTTGAATTTTTCAAAGAATTTGCTGAAGGCTGTAGGCCAGGTCTCGTCGTATTCCGGCTCGTCAATGCTTGGAATTGTAAGGTCATTCTTCAGCATTTCCTTATATACGTCAAAATGCTTGTCCATCATTTCTTCATCAAAGCGGACAAGAATCCTTGTGTAGAAGGAACGCTTGAAGAAGCTCAATATCTCAGCACCTCCAATGTCATCCAGGAAATTATCAAAGTTTATGATGATTGCACTCTCACTTAACGACTCACTGCTCGCAATGTAGTTCTTAATCTGATAAACCAGCGATGATTTTCCGCTCTTTTTCTGGCCATGGATAATTACAGGTTTTCCAAGTGCAAAACGCTCAGTGCCATCGTCGTCAGTCGCGATAATTGCGCTCTTGATGTCAGCAATTTCTGTCTCCCGACCAAAGAACATAGTATCATCTTCAAGTACGATGCCATCCGCCGCATCCGCATAAGGATTATTATAGCTGCGGGAAAGGTCAAGCACCATCTGAGTTCCATACTGGAGATCAAAGGTGCTGCCATTATCAATATCCATGTGCCTAGATACTGGATTGCCACCTTCAAACGAACCAATATAATCAAATCCAACAGACCAACCAATTGTTATCTTCTCATCCGTCTTTTCCTCGGATTCAATGGAAACCTCAACCGAAACCTGGTCACCGGCAGCAAGGCGGTGCCTCTTCAGTTCATTCAAATCCTCATATTTAATTCCTACTGAAACACCCTCAGAGTATGATTCAAGATTCAGCACAATATTTTCTGCGCTCTGAAGTTTCTGATTCAGGTCACCATTTGTAACAATAAGGTTGAATGTCGTCTGCCCAGGACTCAGAATACTTTCATTCGGCATGCATGTAATCTGAGGTATGGATTCCTGATTACTGTATAATTCACTGATCAGACCTGCCGTCTCATCAATAAGCTTCTGAATGACATTCTTTCCCGAATTCCGGTCCGTACACAGCAGTAGTATCTCAACCGCTTCCTTACATGGTCGATCATTGATTGTCTTTAGCAGTAAAAGGAGGTCAGTATATGCCGTGCGAAGCACCTCCTCCTGCGCGCTGAATCCTGGATGATCAGTATAACCATTTAGTTTAAGACAGATACTGGTTAGTGTCTCAAAATAGTTCTCGTCATCATCAGTAACCAGTTTAAGGAATCGAACCTGCATATATTTGAGCTGCTCAAGAAGAACCGAACTGATACTGCTGCGCGAAAGAAGCGACGTGATTTCCTCTGAAAAACGTCTTTTATCATCCTGATATAGCCTGCGGAGCGACTCAACCATTTCTGCCAATCTATCATTTCCAACTGAGTCATCAATCTGAGTGATTGCCTCGGCAACGCGCCGCTCAAGAAATGAATTCTGATGAAGGAGATCACATACTCGCTCTATGGATGCGCTCTCAAGAAGCATGAGATGTGAAATAAACTCACTCATCTTCCTACAGTTATTTTTGAACAGAGTTTCGAAAACACTTTGGTCACACTTTTTATTCGACTTAACGAATGATACTCTCTCTTCCGGAGTCCCGAAATCCTGAAGGAACAGCAGATAAAGATATTTTGTAATCTGAGAACTCTCTGTAGAACATCTGAGCATTACTGAAATATAGTATGCATGTTCTCCAGCAACAAAGTTCAAATTCTTTCCGATTTTGTAACACATGTCCGCAAGACCCATAAGCATCATTCGCCTTGCATCATATTTCTTTCCTCCCTTGCTGCCATCATCCAGCTTCTCAAATATTTCAGGATACCTTTCAGCAACTGTTGCCGCATCTATCTTCGAGAAAGCTCCATTATGGCGCATCAGAATGTCAACAGCCTTCTTAATCTGTTCTTCATCTACAGGCATTCCGTCCTCGCCAAGCTCGATTTCCTTAAGATTTTTCTCCCTCAAGTTGACCCTGCTCATGAGGAATCTTACAAGCCGTTCACTGAATATCGTATCGATTGATGCATTGTCAATTTCTTCATACACAACTTCAGTGTCTTCATCTTCAGCATCTGACTTAAGATATGCAGACAAAGAAAAGCCATCTTCATTTATCACAAACACAACTGCAGCATTCTGTCCATTGACCTTGGCTAGGCTCGTCAGCTTACCAAGAACAGGGTAATAGAAGGTAGGATTCCTATATCCCATGTAGATGTTACGACCTGCATCATACTGTATCATGGCCATCTCTTCGACCATTCTAAGATCAAAGGCAGATAAAGCAAGCTCAGGCTGGCTTCCAATTTCTTCGCTCATGGGATGAGCGCAGATTCTGGCATATACATCTCTTCCAATAAGAAGATTACTCTTAATACTCTTATTTATTGCTCCATCTGAAAGGACTGAGATGTAATGATTGGCTTCATGGTCTTCCTTTTCAACCGTAATAGCCTTTCTCACTGCATCAGAACCCGTTACAACCACCCTATCCCACATAAACAGCGAGGTGAATTCAGCTGTAATCCTAATAACCTCAACAGGCTCATCATTCTCAACCCCATACAGCACGTGAAGTCTGACACCATTAAGCTGATTCTTAACGATATTGATGGCCTTCGCATCAATAATTTCCAAATGGACCTCAAACATATTGTTGATTGACGCTATGCCCTTCTCCATATTGAAGTCTGTGACAATACCGAAGCGATAGTATCTGGTAATATCCTTCTCAAGAAGCATTGTGCCATCTACTGCGATAAAACACTCACGCTCTTCATCAAAGCGCTCAATCTCATACGCCTCCATGCTTCTGTCATTCTTCTGGAATATGATATTCTCACCAGACATAATCTCAGGAAGTTCAAAGCTGTACTCCCTCTCAACATCACCCTTGATAACAGGCGAAGCAACCTGTGCCGTGTCAATATGAAGAACGCCGTCTGAAATAGAGATGGACTTACACCACTTCTTATTTACCGCCCTTAATACCTGAATCGGATAGTCGTAATCTATAGTAAGCTCTTCCTCTCCAGTCTTTGGATTAATGGCAGTTCCCTTCTGCACATATCTCACCAGATAACTAGTCTTATTTGTCTTAAGCCCATCACTACCCAGGAAATTTACCCTGGCCGGGTCAAAGGCCACCCTCTCACCAAGCATCTGAGGATCGATTTCCTTCTCATACTTGGTATTGATGTACCCCTTATTTATTATTCCATAGAATGACCCACACATATTGATGAGGCCAAACTCCCAATACGCATCTCCGAAAGCCTCCTCGGCCCCTTCCATATACTCTGACAGTTCGACAGACTCAGGAAGCTGCTCCACCACATATTCAGCACTCTGCGCAGGCCCAGACTCTGATACAGTAGCAGCAATCTCATGACGCCTGATGATTTTCACATTCTTAGCCACATCATCCCTGTCACGGCTGTATGTAACCTCATAATAATATGAGTATGTGTTCAGCATGAATTCATCCGGATTGACAATGTCCGAACTTCTGAAATATATCTTTCCTTTTCTGTCTTCAGATGCAAGACTCGCCTCAAGGTCCTCAGGATCGACAATGAATCCAAAACTGATTCCTGCCTGCATGGAAACATATTTGACAATATATCCAATCTGCGGAGCTGACAGTTCATAAGCCGCGCAGTACTTACCCTTATTGGTCTGTTCCATTCCGAACAGAATTCTGTTCCCAATTCTAATATTTGGTGCATCAGCATAATCGAGCAGACTGTTGATGTGGAACCAGTATTCACCATCAACATATCCCGTTCCATTGTCCTGTCTGTAGGCAGTTATCTTTCCATAGAATCTGACCTTGGCAATGTCATTCTTTTTAATAGTTTCTGTGGTCGCAATTCTATTGTTCCTGTCTACGAAACGTATTTCATCAGCCGAAACACTCTCAAGCATGCCCATCATTACAAGACCACTCTTCATGGTAAGTTCGACCTCTCTATGCTCGAACCTTTCCAGCAGAGAAACAGAGAAGGGCGTTACGACTGCATTCCCATCTTCATCAAGGGTTATCCTGGCACTTTCAGCATAGGGAAAATCCTGAATGAGCTTGACTGAAAACGCAGTCCTGCTCTGTCTCTCTTCTTCACCGCTCACCGTACATTCATATTCTACAAGGAAAATTCTTCCTGGCGCCGGCTCAAACTTAAGTGCATCACGAGAAAACGATACACTTCCCCGCGGCATATCATAGTCATTAAACGCACAGTATGCCTTTGAGACATATTCAGGCCCAATATAACCAACGCTTCCCGGAGTCTGGCTATTTGGCATAAACAGGACAATTCCCCTGCCAGTCTCCGTCTCTCCGTCCGGAAGCACCTCTGCGGTGCGATTCTCAAGAACAATATTTTTTGCAATATATCCATTCCTGCCAATTCCGTGAACATAGGATACTTCCGTACCCTTTTTCAACAGGTCATATTCTGCTGTGTTTTCAAAATAGTACTTTCTGCACTCATACGATATTATCTTCGTAGTTTCCTCTGAGACAATTCTGAAACTCTCACCCTTCGATGGAGTCTTTACCTCCCCGGCCTTCACGACCTGGCCACGGTATCTGACGGCCTCAACATCACCCAGTTCAAGAACGTCCAGGTTTTCATTTTCTCCGACGAGTACAAGACGACCACCTGCAGCATTCGCAACAAGTCCTTCAACGGTCCTTCCATCCTTGAGGGAAGCCCTGATCCGCTCATTAAGCTCAGGTATTCTGATTACATTCTCAATTTCATCCTGATTATATATTTTCTCCGTACCATCAACTGAAACAAGCTGCTTAAGTCCCATATCATCAGCCAGAGTTCCAACAAATGACGAGCCATCCTTGAAAAGATAAATCATTTCCTCATCCAGAATCTCTGCATCATCAAACACTCTCTCATGCTCAAGCACTCTGACATCATCAGCTTCAATCTTGCCCGTAGCAAGGCTAAGACGGCATGCAGCAGTACATTTATACTCTCCGTAAATGATGATTTCTGCACTTTCCTCATCGACAATATCGTCCATATCAAATATGCAGCCTTCTATTTTTCCAAGACCCTTGTCAGCATCAAATTCGGTGATTTTGCCAACAAATTCTATATTCTGTATTTCCTCAAGTGGATATGCCTCCCCATCAACCACAACCTCGGTCAATGAACTGGGGGAAATATTAACCATTCCCACAACTATCCTGCCGTCAAAAAGGACAATTCGGGCATTTCTCAATATATAAGGTCTGATATCCGCAAAACTGATCTGATTATCCATCTGGTGTTCTCCCTGGAATATAGAAATTTATACACAATAAGAATACCATATTTTCTGTTATTTATAAACAATATACACAAAAAAAGAGACAGCCGCGCTCTTGCACGACTGCCTCAGGAATTCATTTGTACTACTTGAAATTGTAATGAATTATTGTAAAAAATTACTTAACTGCGTTCTTAGCATTAGCTCTGATATCAAATACAACAGCTGCAAGGAGAACGACACCCTTTACAACCTTCTGCCAGTTGGCATCAACGCCCATAAGGGACATTCCAAGGTTGATAACACCGATAAGTGTACCACCGACAACCATGCCGAATACACTACCGGATCCACCGTATGCAGATACACCACCTACAACGCAGGAAGCGATCGCATCCATCTCGTAGTTAGTTCCTGCTGTTGAGTTAGCAGCCTGGAATCTTGCAATTACGAGGTACGATGTAATAACTGTAAGAATAGCCATGTTCAGGTAAGCCACGAACATGATGAGCTTTGTGTCAACACCTGAGAGCTTTGTTGCCTCAGCGTTTCCACCGATTGTGTAGAAATATCTACCAAATACAGTCTTCGATGTGATGAAGCTGTAGATAAGTACGATTACTACTACCCATACAAGAACTGTAGGGATACCGCCTGACTTAGCAAGCTTGTAAGCAAAGAGAAGGATTACTGCTACTGAAAGAACAGACTTAACGATTACAGATACAAGTGAATCTGCCTCATATCCCTTCTTAAGCTTGTTTGCACGTGTACGGAAGTTAAGGATAACTACAACGATACATGCAATCACGCCAACTACCATACAAGGAACGTTGAACTTATTTACAGGAGTACCAAGTACCTTGCCGGAAAAAATAGAAAGGAACAGATCCGGGAAGGGAGCAATACTACCTGTTGTTGAGTTTGCACTCAGGATAGCTGTACCCCAGCCTCTGAAGGCAAGGAAACCAGCAAGTGTTGCAATCCACGGCGGAACATTAACATACGCAATAAGATATCCAAGAACACATCCGTACACAATACCAACAACCATCATGATGATGATAGCTACGATTGAGTTCATGTTCATCAGATCCTTATGCATCAGCACACCACCGATTGCACCCATGAAGCACACGAAGGAACCACATGAAAGATCGATATTACCACCAGTGAGCATACAGATCAGCATACCTGTTGCAAGAACGTATACATACGCATTCTGAGTAATCAGGGCGTTAAAATTCATTGGCTGGAACATCTGTCCCTTTGTCATTGCAGTGAAGAATAAGTACACCAGGACAAGGACAATTATCATCGCATTTTTCTTTAAAATCTCAGCATAATTTTTCATATTCTTCCTCCTCCCTTACTTCTTCTTATTAGACATAACATCAAAGATAATAGCAGCCAAGAGAACAAGTCCCTTAACAACCTTCTGCCAGTTGGCCTCAACACCCATGATACTCATACCCTGGTTGATGATACCCATGAGAACGGCTCCGATAATCACACCGAAGATACCACCCTCTCCACCGTATGCAGACGCTCCACCGATGAAGCAGGCTGCGATGGCATCCATCTCATACATCTGTCCGAATGTAGGCTGGGCCTGTGTAGCTCTTGCTACTGTAAGAATACCAGCAAGACCTGACATAAGTCCCATGTTGATGTAAGCGAAGAAATAAGGCTTTCTGGGGTCAATACCTGAAAGCTTTGTAGCCTTCTCATTACCACCAACTGCATACAGATATCTACCCATTGTAGTCTTCGTTGTTACATAAGCGTATGCAAGAAGAACAACTGCAATCCAGATAAGTGCTGTAGGGATACCCTTGTAATTAGCCAATGTGTAGAACAGCCATACAATAACTGCACAGATTACTACAGCCTTAATAATTACAGAATAAAGAGGTGCGACCTCATATCCATTTGCCTTAGCGCTGATTCGGTTCTTAAGAATAGCTGCAACATATATTGCTGCAATAAGAATACCAGCCGCAAAGCATGTCATGTTAAGACTTCCACCACCAAGGAAATCAGGGACGAAGCAGTCTGCGCCACCACCAAATACGTTAAGGAAAGTGGTATTGCTGATACCAACTGTATATCCCTGAAGAACAACGTTTGAAAGACCACGGAATGCGTACATTCCGGCAAGGGTTGCAATGAAAGGAGGAACCTTAACATAAGCAATCCAATAGCCCTGCCATACTCCGACGAGAGCACCAATAGCAAGCATGGCAAGAACAGAAATCCATACGTTGATGTTCTTATCCATCATTACCGCACCGATACCACCAACGAAGCAGACTACAGATCCGCAGGCAAGGTCGATATTACCACCTGTCAGGATACAGAGCAGCATTCCGGCTGCAAGTACGAATACGTATGCATTCTGAGAAATAAGGTTATTAACATTCTGAGGGATCAGAATCTTACCCTGTGTTGTTACCTGGAAAAGAATAACGATAAGAACAAGGGCGATAACCATAGTGTATTTTTTCAAAACAGCTAATACATTAACATTTGACATAATTTATTCGCCCTTTCCTGACTGAATGATAGCAGCCATAATATTTTCCTGAGTAGCCTCATTTGCAGGCATCTCACCAACAAACTTGCCCTCATTCATGATGTAGATCCTGTCGCTCATTCCAATAACCTCAGGAAGCTCAGAAGAAATCATGATAACTGACTTTCCTTCTGAAACCAGCTGATTGATGATGCAGTAAATCTCATACTTAGCGCCGACGTCAATACCTCTTGTAGGCTCGTCAAGGATAAGAATGTCAGGATCTGTAAACATCCACTTTGCAAGAAGAACCTTCTGCTGGTTTCCACCTGAAAGGTTACCAACATTCTGCTCCACTGAAGGAGTCTTGGTCTTGAGCTTATCTTTATACTCAACAGCAACCTGATACTCCTTATCAACATCAATGATACCATTGTCGCTGACACCAACCATGTTGGCAATTGATGTATTCACACGAATAGGATTAGAGAGGATAAGTCCGTTACCCTTTCTGTCCTCTGTAACGTATGCAAGCTTTGCATTGATAGCTTCTCTTGCATTCTTAAGAGTGATCTCCTGTCCATTGATTTTAAGAGTTCCTGTGATGTTAGTACCATACGAACGACCGAATACACTCATTGCAAGCTCGGTACGTCCAGCTCCCATCAGACCATATATACCAACAACTTCACCCTTGCGTACATTAAGGCTGACATTGTCAACAACCTTTCTCTCAGCATAGATAGGATGATAAACTGTCCAGTCATCAACCTCCATATTGATATCGCCGATTTCAACGCCCTGTCTCTTAGGGAAACGGTCTGTGATTTCACGACCAACCATTCCCTTGAT
>DCHL01000083.1:36240-37257 GCA_002317595.1 Lachnospiraceae bacterium UBA1753
ATCCTTGCCTCGTCAATCTCCATGGTCTTGCAGTCCATGGTCTCAACAGTGGAACCATCTCGAACAACAGTAATCTTATCAGCAACGTACACAACCTCATTAAGCTTATGAGAGATAATGATCATTGTCATGCCCTGCTTCTTGAACTCAAGCATAAGATCAAGAAGAGCACGTGAATCAGTCTCATTAAGAGATGAAGTTGGCTCATCCAAAATTAAAAGCTTAGCCTGCTTAGCGAGCGCCTTAGCGATCTCAACAAGCTGCTGCTTACCAGTACCGATATCCTTAATCAGTACGTGAGAGGACTCAGAAAGACCTACCATCTTGAGGTACTTATCTGCCTCCTTATATGTCTCATTCCAATTGATTGCGTTCTTGTTTCCTCTCTCGTTGCCGAGGAACATATTCTCGCCGATTGACATCTGTGGAACCAGGGCGAGCTCCTGGTGGATAATTACAATACCCTTACCCTCAGAGTCCTTGATTGTCTTAAACTGGCAAACCTCGCCATCATAAACGATGTCTCCATCGTATGTGCCATACGGATAAATACCACTCAGTACATTCATCAGTGTGGACTTACCAGCACCATTCTCTCCTACCAGTGCGTGTATCTCGCCCTCTTCAACCTGAAGATTGACATTGTCAAGAGCTTTTACACCGGGGAAGGTCTTGGTGATATTTTTCATTTCAAGTAGTACCTTAGCCAAAAGAATCCCTCCTCTATTATATCCAACAAGCAGGCGGGCATTGCCCGCCTGCTCTGAAGTAACGCTTTAATTATTCAGGATTACTGAAGCTGATCCTCTGTGTAGTAACCAGAATCGATCAGGAGCTCCTTGTAGTTGTTAACGTCAGCGAATACAGGCTCGCAAAGGTATGAAGGGATAACTCCAGTACCATTGTCGTATGTTGTTGTATCGTTAACATCAACCTCAGATCCTGTAAGGATCTGGCCTACCATCTTAACTACCTGTGAAGCAAGTGTACGAGTATCCTTGAAGATAGACATAGACT
>DCHL01000096.1:0-252 GCA_002317595.1 Lachnospiraceae bacterium UBA1753
TTCTGGTTTACTGCTTCTCATCTTAATACCCTGACACAACGCCTGTGTCTATTTCCTGACTGACAGGGCAACGCCGTCACCGACTGTCAGTATTGTCGTCGTAAGTCTCTCGTCCCTCTGGAGGGTCCTTAAGTACTCACGCATTCTCTTATGTATTGTCCTGTCACGCCTTGTCACCGCATAGCGCGACTGAATGATGTCACCATCCTGGAGCACATTGTCTGACACCAGCATTCCACCCTTTTTAAGGAG
>DCHL01000096.1:346-3897 GCA_002317595.1 Lachnospiraceae bacterium UBA1753
CCTCTTCCTTCTCTGCCCAGCCATCCAGAATCTCCTGCGCATCGCCTTCCACAAGTGTGATTCTGTCATCAAAGGGGCTCCTTGCGAAATTCCCTCGGGCTATCGGAATGCGCTTCTCATATTTTTCAATAGTGGTTATCTTCGTGTCTGGCGATGAGTACTGGGCCATCAGAAGTGCCGAAAAACCAACCGCCGTCCCCACCTCAAGGATACTTTGCGGGCGCTGCGCTGCAAGCAGAAGCTTAAGAAGCCGCTGCGTCTCCTTCCTGATAATCGGTACATCATCAAGCAGGGCCTGCTCCTCTATGTCATTAAGGAATTCAGTGTTGCCCTCATCAAGGGAATTCAGATACACCGTCGTTCTCTCATCAACTATCAATTCAGCCATCCTCCGGATTTTCTTCATCCGCCCCGCCAGCATCCTCTTCAGCCATCTTGGCCATCATCTCAGTGGCGGACATAGAGGTGTTGAGGGTGTAAAATCCTGACTGGAGCTTACCGTGGTAGGCTGACAGGAGTTCCTGACAGAAGAAGAGCTTTGAATCCCTGATGAGACCGTTCTCCTCAAGAATCTCACCAATCTCAAGGGCACTCTTACCCATCGGGATTGTAATCTCGACATCGCGTCCTGAACCCATTGAAACGGGCTCCTCTGCAAAAATCCTATATCCGAACTCATACGCCATTATGCTGTACTTATACACAAACATAACGACAAACGCCAGGAGGATTATCCTGAGCGCCGCTCCAATTATGCTTGATGCTATTCTTCTAAGTGCCGTCATACTTCCACCACAATCCTGTAATTATTCGAAATCAATATTCTCCATGATGCTCTCGTAGATACCCTGCATAAGTCTTACGAATGCAAGCTCCGATGCCAGGAATCTGTTGACTATGGGATTCGCCCTGAAGTCCTCATACTCCTTCTCAATCTTCTCAATCTCCTCCATCAGGCGGTCCTGGTCAAGGTCACTCTGCTGAAGCTCGAAATTCCTCTCCCTGAACTCATCCACCTGATCCTTAAGATCCGGATATCTGTATAGCTCACTCTTTGCCTTCTGATAGTCTGAGTACTCCTCTGTCTCGAGAAGAGCATCTATAAGACCATCTAAAGCCTCATCAATTTCTCTCATCCTACACTTCCATGATAATCGGAATTATCATGGGCCTCCTCTTTGTTTTTTTATAGAGATACTCTGCAAGGCAGTCCCTGACTGTGCTCTTGAGCTTGCCCCACTCCGTGATACCACGGTCCAGAACAATCTGAAGTTCCTCGTTCACTATCTCATTTGCTTCCGTCATAAGTTCATCGGACTCCCTGACGTAGACAAAGCCTCTTGACACAATGTCAGGCCCCGCGATAATCTCCGCATTCGCCTTGTCGAGAGTCATTACAACAATGACAATTCCGTCATCAGCCAGTATCTGTCTGTCACGCAGAACCACATTTCCAACGTCTCCAACGCCAAGACCATCCACAAACACAGATCCTGTGAGCACCTTGCCGGTAACCTCTGCATTCTCCGCCTCCTGGTTAACCTCAAGGACATCTCCTGAACTGAGCATGAACACATCTTCCTTAGGAATTCCAAGCTCAACAGCAATCTTGGCCTGGGCCTTCCTGTGCTTGAACTCGCCATGAATCGGAACTGCATACCTTGGCCTGACAAGGGAGTAAATCAGCTTGATTTCCTCCTGGCATGCATGACCGGACACATGTGCATCCTGGAATATTACATCCGCGCCCTTCATCGAGAGCTCGTTGATTACCTTGGTAACAGCCTTCTCATTTCCGGGAATGGGATTTGATGAAAAGATGATGGTGTCGCCTGGCTCAATCGAAATCTTCCTGTGAATGCTTGCAGCGATACGCGAAAGTGCCGCCATGGACTCTCCCTGGCTTCCAGTCGTGATGATTGTCATCTTCTCATTTGGATAATTCTTAATCTGGTCAATCTCAATGAGAGTATTGTCAGGAATATTGATATATCCCAGTTCTGCCGCAGTCCTGATTACATTGAGCATTGAGCGACCCTCAAGGATTACCTTGCGTCCGTACTTGTATGCAGAGTCAATGATCTGCTGCACTCTGTCGACGTTCGAAGCGAAGGTCGCAATGATGATTCTTGTATTTGTATGCTCGGCAAAAATATTGTCGAAGGTCTTTCCCACCGTCTTCTCAGACTGGGTAAATCCTGGGCGCTCCGCATTTGTGGAGTCGCACATAAGCGCAAGCACGCCCTTCTTTCCAATCTCTCCAAATCTCTGTAGATCGATTGAATCGCCAAATACAGGTGTGTAATCCACCTTGAAATCACCCGTGTGTACAACGGTACCTGCAGGTGAATAGATTGCCAGTGCAGATGCATCGACAATGCTGTGGTTTGTCTTAATGAACTCAATCCTAAACTGACCAAGTGTGATGGACTGGCCGTGCTTTACAACCTTGCACTTTACCAGTTCCTTCATGCTATGCTCCTCAAGCTTGTGCTCGATGAGCGCAATTGTAAGCCGTGTTGCATAAATCGGCACATTGACATCACGAAGCACATAGGGCAGTGCTCCTATGTGGTCCTCATGTCCATGGGTGATGATGAATCCCTTCACCCTGTCTATATTCTCTTTTAGATAAGTGACATCAGGAATGACCATATCGATTCCCAGCATATCGTCCTCTGGGAAGGCCAGACCACAGTCAACTACAATGATACTGTCCTCATATTCAAACGCCGTCATATTCAGGCCGATCTGCTCCAGACCGCCTAAGGGTATGATCTTAAGGTTTGATGAGGTCTCAATTTTCTTTCTAGCCATATTATTCCTTAAATTCTACCTCTTCCAAATCATCCTCGAACATCTTAGCCACTGCTTCAAACTCGTCATCGTCCTCAACGAAAACATAATTGCTCTCAGTATCGCCTTCATCTGCGATGTCCTTAAGGATATATGCCTCTGCCTCATCCTCCTCGGAATCGGTTACCAGAAGGTAGTTCACTCCACCGATTCTGGTATCGGCAACAATAAAAAACTCTACTTCTTCATTTTCCTCTGTCGTAAAAATCAGCTTCTCCACTCTGTTTCCTCACTCGTAAAATATGCGTTCCGCCTAATCCAAAGTGCCCCTTTTACTTTCAAGATATCCCTGGAGGATAAGCATTGCCGCAATCTCATCCACGTATTCCTTGCGGTCCTCGCGCCTTATCTCCATCTCAATCATTGCTCTGTCGGCAGCGACCGTTGTCAGTCTCTCATCCCAGTAAATTACTGGAAGTCCAGTCCTTCTCTCAATGGAGTCTCCAAACTCCCTTGTCTTCTCGACTCTCTCGCCCTCAGTTCCGTTCATGTTCTTAGGAAGGCCCAGAACAACCTCCTTCACGCCATACTCGGATATAATTTCTTCAATGCGGGCCAGAGTCTGCCTGATTTTGGCAGGTCTCTCTCTTCTGATGATTTCAAGTCCCTGCGCCGTAATCATCAGCGGGTCCGAAATCGCAACGCCCACTGTCTTGGAACCATAGTCAAGTCCCAGCACTCTTCCTTCACTCATG
>DCHL01000096.1:3985-5738 GCA_002317595.1 Lachnospiraceae bacterium UBA1753
CTCTCAACCTTCATGATGAGGCTTCTTGCGTTGTTGTGGCTTGTGATGTATGTAGGATCACCTGACATGATATATCCCACAATTTGATTGATGGGATTGTAACCCTTCTCTGTAAGTGCCTCATATACGGTCGAGAGTACGACCTTCACGCCTGTCTCAGGCTCTGTCTCCACCTTGAAAAACTGTGTATTACCGAAATCTCCCATATCATCCTCCTAAATATTCCTACATATCCGTGCAGTTCCCAGCACATTTTTCTGAATCCAATATTTAATCAACGCCATTAGTATTAGCGGTCAAATCAGCTGCATTCTGCCATAAAGTCAAACTACGCCACTATTGAGCATGGTTAATCTAATTTTAACCTAATATCGCAAAATATGCAAATCTGCTGACCCGATTCCACAAGTTCACTTCGTTCAAGTCTGCCCTCGACAATTCTGCCCGTGTAATCCTCTTCAGATTTGAAAGCAGCCCTGATATACTCCTTCGTGTAGCCCACCTGATACTCCATTCCATCTATGCTGATTTTTTCCTCAACAAGAAGCTCACAGGTATGTCCCAAGTCCACAATTTCGTTGATATATGCGGCCTTATTTTTCGCATTAAGAGCAAGAAGGATACGGCTTCTCTCGCCCTTGACTGCCTCTGTCAGCTGCCCTTCCATAACTGCAGCCCTGGTGCCCTTGCGCTTTGAATATTTGAAGATGTGAGTCTCGTAGAACTTTGTTTTCTCAAGGAAGGCCCTGCACTCCTCAAACTCCTCCTGTGTCTCTCCAGGAAATCCCACGATTACATCTGTGGTAAGTGCCGGCATGCACCCATTTGCCTGGAAAAAATATTTCCGCAAAAGCTCAGCCCCCTCAAGATATTCCGATGCAGTATAGTGCCTGTTCATTCTCTTCAAGGTCGCATCGCATCCCGACTGAAGGGAGAGATGGAAGTGCGGACATATTTTCTTAATTGCCGAGAGACGTTCTGCAAATTCCTCTGTCACAATTCTCGGCTCCAGCGAGCCGAGCCTGATGCGGTCAACTCCCTCTATCTGCGCAACTGTCTCAATCAGTTCAATAAGTTTTGACGACTTCAGCCAGTCCGTACCCTTTTCACAGCCATAGGAGGAGAGATGTATTCCTGTCAGGACAAACTCCCTGTATCCGCTTTCCACAAGACCTTTTATCTCTGCGATGACGCTCTCCTTCGTGCGGCTTCTGACCCTTCCCCTCACAAAGGGAATGATGCAGTAGCTGCAGAACTGGTTGCAGCCATCCTGCACCTTGATGTAGGCCCTGGTATGCTCCCCCGTCTGCACAAGTGTCATATCCTCGTACTCATCTGTCGCATTGATATCAATGAGGTTATCCTTCTCAGTATCACACCCTTCCATGTAATCACGCAGAAGCTTTACGATGTCCTTCTTCCGATTGTTACCTACCACGAGGTCAACGCCGTCCGCAAGGACCTCTTCCTCAGGTCTTCCCTGAACATAGCAGCCCACTGCCACGACCAGCGACTCGGGATTTTCCTTCTTCGCCTTGTGCAGCATCTGCCTTGATTTCCTGTCTGCGATGTTGGTTACCGAGCAGGTATTGACAATGTAGACATCCGCCTTCTCCTCGAAGGGAACAATCTCAAAGCCTGCCGCAGCAAGCTCCTGCTGCATGACCTCTATCTCATATGAATTAACCTTGCATCCAAGGTTATGCAATGCTACTTTTCTCAACTTTACTTCCTCTTTCTCTGCGCTTCTGTT
>DCHL01000096.1:5832-6934 GCA_002317595.1 Lachnospiraceae bacterium UBA1753
GCTTTGCGCTTCTGTTCCTGTGCTTCGTCTGTTTTGTTTCCTGTTTTGCGTTTCTGTTCCTTCTTCCAGGCTATTTTTACTGCTCTTTATTGGCTCGTCCCCTGAATTCGCCCTTACCCTATACAGTTTTCAGTCCCTCCGCCAGGCTGGCGTATAGGCTATCCCGCCACTTTCTTGTTGCCCCATAACACAGAAATGTTTCTTGTTATTGGCTCCTGCTAATTCTTGGCGAATAGCCATAACATTCCCGCCAGATACTATTTTTAAGAGGTATTGGCTCACCAGCAGTTTTCAAGATTGCCCAATACTCCAAAGAAATTTCTTGTATCGGCTGTCATGCGTATTCCTCTCACAGCCTATACGCCGCTCCAAAATAATATATAGGCTTCTGTCCCCAAATAGTCTATCGCCAATACCTAACGCCAAGAGTTCTTCCAATTTCTTTTCTTCTTTTTCTTCTAGCAGATTTATTTCTTCTATTTTCTTCTATACATTTCTTCTGTACAGATTTATCCCCTTTTCAACTAATTCACCCTGTATTTTTGGTTAATTCTGCATCCTATTATTTACGCTGTCTTGTTGACTTTTTTTCGCACTGATAATAAAATTACAAGCGACAGAACGTAGTTAATCTTAATTCAACATATATGGAGGTTTTTATGAAGACAGTACAGATTTCACTTAATTCTATTGATAAGGTAAAGAGCTTTGTAAACGATATCACAAAATTTGATTATGACTTTGATCTTGTATCAGGCAGATACGTTATCGATGCCAAGTCTATCATGGGTATCTTCTCACTCGACCTTTCTAAGCCCATCGATCTCAACATCCATGCTGAGGATGAGGCTGTTGAGGTTCTCGAGGTATTAAAGCCCTACATCATCTAATTTTTCCAACTGACTACTCGAGCCCATCACTATATAGCGGTGGGCTCTTTTTTTATCTTTCACCCCTCAGAGGATACGCATTCATATATATAGGGCTTCTTCTCTTCCGTCCAGTGAATACAGCCCTCGTATTTTTCCAGCCGTCTTTCTTTTCGCGGTAATTAAATTTAAGACACAAGTAACGCGTTCATTCGCAATCCGCTTCGCTACTT
>DCHL01000096.1:6964-8068 GCA_002317595.1 Lachnospiraceae bacterium UBA1753
GCTTCGCAGCTTATCTGCGTTCAAACAAATTCATCTGTCTAGTCACTCAGGAAACTCAACCGATTCCAGTTCTTCTTCCGTCAGTTCACTCCTGCCCTCAATGGGATTAACTGTTCCGCAGACACTCTTCTCACACTTATAGAAGTGAAGACCCGAGGATTTCACGGCTTCATAGGTTTCCCTGTCGAATACGTAGACGGTCTTCTCATCTGCAGAATTACCCATAATATCAGCCATATGTTTCTTGTTTTCTTCCTCGATAAGTCCTTCAATACCACGTGCAAAATAGAAGCTGTTCGTTGTCATTCCCTGCTTCTGGGTATAGTAGGCAAGGGCAATCCTGTAGGTGGTATCGTCCTGGAAGATCACGAAGTGCTCATACTCTTCCGGCACGCCAAGTTCATCCCAGTCTGTAATATAACTCGCATACTCCTTATGGAACTTACGGTATTTTCTGCGAAGCCAGGGATAAAAATCCACAAGCTGAGTCACCACGCAGATAAGCACAATCACAGTTACAAGGATTCTTCCAAACTTCAGCCTGTCATTCGCTTCTACTATTTCGCTTCCAGAGACTCCGTTCTTCAGTTTATTTGAAACTGAATTTCCGAATCTGTCCATCTCGTAAGCTACCCACATGAAGATCATGTACATCACGGGCCAGATGAATCTGCCGTTCGAGCGAAAGATTCCAACTATCTTAAGAACGGTCCTTGAGTACGGCACAGCAAACAGCAGCTTATCTCCAAATGTAACTGTAGGCAGAACCGATACCAGCACAAATATGACAGACACAACAACAAGCGACGTTCCTGTCGGATGCGTAATAACCCACCCGACAATAGTTCTTTCTCTAGCCATGCTTTTTTCATTTGAGCCGTCAGAGGAACCATCAACATCATTTCTGTTATCCCCGTGCCTTCTCACACACGCAACAATCTCAAACACCACAGCCACCACGCCTACCAGGATTATTCCCATTCCAAGGTATGCAAGTCCTTCACGCTGAAACTCCCCATAGAGAGGCAGCCCCTTTAAGAAAAGGGTCCTTCCATTCGAGTTGAAAAAGGTGTTAAGGTTAGCGCAGAAATCTCCTACCCAGTA
>DCHL01000044.1 GCA_002317595.1 Lachnospiraceae bacterium UBA1753
TCTTGCCTGCATATAACTGTGAAAAATATCTGAGTGAGGCTGTAATGAGCGTTCTTGCTCAGTCCTGCAGTGACTGGGAATTGATTGTGGTGGACGATGGCTCTACGGATGGAACAGCTGCCATCATTGACGATTTTGCCGCACGCGACAGTCGGATTAAAGCTGTGCATACGGCAAATCTCGGCGTTGCACATGCCAGGAACGCGGGTCTGAAAGCTGCGAGAGGTGAATGGATATCATTTCTCGACAGCGATGACCTGCTGGAGAGTGATGCACTCGAAAAAATGCTGGCGGCATCTGATGGCTTTGACCTTGTTGTTGGGAACTATGTTACATTCCCGGAAATTAAGGAGAAGACGGTCACAGTTGAGAAGCAGTATCATGAGCCTGGAGAGATGATAAATGATGGCATGGAACTGCTGATGGACTCCTGTCTCTGGACCGTATGGGGTAAGCTGTTTCGCAGGGGAATTATCACAGGAGAGTTCCCGCAGGATCAGAAGTATGGTGAGGACACGCTGTTTATGCTTCAGCAGTTAAAAAACTGCAGGTCGGTAAACAAGCTGGGTACTGTGGTGTATAAATACAGGATAGGCCTTGATGATTCACTGTCCGCACAGAAGAAAAATATCAGGATGGATTTCCTTGCGAGGATCTGCAGGGAGGCAGAATCGCTGTTTGGCGAGGGTGTCCGGGATTATATGTGCATCTATTATCTGAGGCACATGATTATTCTTCTAAGGCACATTATTTCCTGCAAAGAATTCGATGAAAAAGCTGTGCGTGAAAAAATAATCGATGCTATTTCAAATGACTATTTTGTTCAAATGCCACTTAAACAATACAGATTATATCCACAGGAAATGAGAATATTTTTTGCCCTGAAATGTGGTGATATCAATCTGATTATACATGAACTGATGAATAAAGATTTGAACGCATTACATGAAAGAAGGAATATGGACTTATGACAGACTTGCAGAAATCATTTCTTTCAATGATAAGAACAGCACTGTGGAATGATGAATATGAATGCGAAGAGGGAGTGACAAGCGCCGAGCTTTTTGACGAGGCGTGCAGATATGAAATAGCGGGAATCCTGTCGACTAAGCTTGATCTGTTCTGCAGCGACGGAAATGCCGAGGTCAGAAGCAGATGGTCGAAAAAGGCGATGATAGACTATATGAAAAGCTTCAGTACTCTGACAATCCTGGATTCTCTGAATGGCATTCTGGAGCCACAGGGTATCAGACCTGTTATTCTGAAGGGGATGGCATCGTCATATTATTACCCCAATGCGATGGTCAGGCAGTTCGGAGATGTGGATTTCCTGGTTCCGCCCGAACAGTTCAAGGAATGTCTTAATGTGCTTCTGGAAAACGGATTTATCAAGACCAAGGACAATAAGCGTCATCTGGGTCTTTATAAGCAGCAGATTGACTATGAGATGCACAGATTTTTTTCCATGAACAGGACAAAGACGGACAAGCATATAGACCAGGTCATCTTTGAGGGATGCAGAAACTGCATCAGTAGAAGTGTGGAAAAGAAAAACTTTTATGCACTTCCAGAGGCTGAGAATGGAATTGCACTCCTTGAACACATGAAGCATCATATCAGGACCGGTGTGGGATTCCGGCAGATAATCGACTGGGTAGTATATGCGAATGCTTCCCTTGATGATGAGTTCTGGAATGACTCCTTTAGCAGTCTCGTGCGTGAATGCGAACTTGAAAAACTGGCGAAGGTGGTCACGAGGATGTCCCAGATTTATTTAGGACTTCGCACAGAAGGAATAACCTGGTGCAGCGACGTGGACGACGAGGTATGCACAGCTCTTCTTGAATTCCTGTTTTCGTGTGACAATTTCGGCTTTGCCAAGGCGGTTGAGGAAGATGTTCATAAGATTGACACCATAGTAAACCAGGGAGTGGTTTTTATGCTTGACAGAAGGGCTGTGGAGCATATGCCTATCGCAAAAAAACTGGTGTTCTTAAGGCCGGTTGCATGGATATATCAGATCTTCAGGTGGTGCTTCTCTGGCATAAGAATGCTGGTAACATACCGCAATTTCGTTGGAAATCTTAATGATATCCATAATACGAACAGAAAGCTATTTACGGATATTGGGATTTAGGAAGCGTATATGTTTAATATAGAAATTGCTGGACTGGTAATCACCATTGACAACAGATTTGAGTATGTGAAGGAACGGTGCCAGGACTACATTACAGATAAATCAAATACCACCGGGATTATTTTATCTGCCACGGACGAGATGCTGGAGAATTCAATCTCATATAAGGCAGAATATGATGGCGAGGAAATCACGCTCCCTGAGGCGGAGTTTGACTGTATTCATTATCCGTTGTACCGGAGACTGAAGGAGTATAATGCCTTCTGGCTCCACAGCGTGCTGGTTGAAAAGGATGGGGTAGGCTATGCCTTTGCTGCTGACCCGGGTGGCGGCAAGACTACTCACGCGAAATTGTGGCTTAAGGCCTTTGACGACGCTAGAATCATAAATGGAGACAACACAATTCTACGCCTTAATGAGGAGGATGGAATATACTATGGATATGGGACTCCGTTTTGTGGTAAGGAGTCGCTGCAGGTTAACAAGGGTATTCCTGTAAAAAATATTTGCTTTGTAAGTAAGGCACCTGTGAACTCAGTAAGGCCTGTGGACCCAGTTGCTTCCATGCTTAAGATGCTGAAGGATAACTGGTGCATTGAAAAGACAGATTATGGGATTCTGATGAATCTTCTTATCGGAATGAATAATCAGGTAAAATATTACTCGATACATTGCAACATGGAGCTCGAGGCGGCCCAGGTGGCCTATGAAGGTATTGCCAAGTAAAATAGGTATTGCCAAGTAAAATATGAAATCATTTTTTAACACAATGAATATCATAGTTCCGAAAAAACAGAAGCAGGAGACACTCTGCCTTGTGCTTCTGATGATTCTGTGCGCCGTGCTGGAGGTCTGCGGTATTTCATCAGTGCTGCCGGTCCTATCGGCACTTCTCAACAGTGATTTCATGCATGAGAACCGTTATGCTTCGTGGCTCTGTGAAATTCTTGGGATCAATTCGTATCCCACATTCGTAATTGTATGCATTGCAGTCCTGTTCATTATTTTTCTGGTCAAAAATATTCTTCTGGTAGTTGAAAACTATTATCATTCCGAGTTCGCCCTGAGATTCCAGTACGATATCAGGAAGAAGGTATTCAACACATATCTGGGAAAGGATTACCGCTATTTTCTAAATTGCAACTCCGCGGATGTCCTGAAGACTCTTTTTGACGACGTGGGAAAGGTCTATGCAACCTTCGATGGACTGCTTAAGATAATGGCTAATCTCATCATCTTCCTGTTTCTGTTGGTCTCAATCTTTGTGATGGACTGGCGACTATCCATTGGATTATTTTCCGTCGTTGTAATAATGTTTCTGCTTGTGACACTGGCAATCCGCCCCGTGATCAGGAAATACGGGGATGTGGCAAATGATGCCATGCAGGTCAGAAATAAGTGGATAATACAGGCAGTTCAGGGAATTAAGACTGTCAAATCCACGCAGAAGGAGTCCTATTTCGACAGGCTCGTATCTGAGTCGGATCTGGAATACTCAAAGGCGGAAATGAATCATTCCATCCTGAGTACGCTTCCGAAGATGATCATTGAGATGCTATGTGTCCTGTCATACATAGGCCTGATTGCCTTCTTTGTTCTTAGGGGGGAGAGCATGGAGATGCTGATCCCGAAGATTGGCGTGATTGGAATGGCTACGCTCAAGATTGTTCCCGGAGTGAATATCATTATCTCAAACGTGGTGAGCATTCAGTACAGGATTCCTGCAATCCGGCGGGTTGCAGTATTAATAGAGGATGAAACAGAAAGTGAGTCGGAGGGCGATTTCCCGGAAAAATATGTAAGGAGCATATCGGTTACGAATCTTTCCTTCAGATATGATGACAGTACCTCGGTCCTTGAGAATGCATCCATTGAGATTCCAGTTGGTAAGATGATTGGAGTAGTGGGAGTATCAGGAGAAGGCAAGACAACCTTTGTGGATATTCTGTTAGGCCTTCTGCGGCCTGAGAATGGAACCATCGAGGTGGACGGCGTAGACATCTATCAGAATATCAGACAGTGGAGAAAAAGCATTGGTTACATCACTCAGGATGTGTTCCTTCTGGATGACAGCATCATGGCAAATGTTGCAATAGGCGTTGAAACTGAGGAAATAAATGAGGAGCTTGTCTGGGAGGTACTTGAGAGGGCTCAGATTGCGGACTTTGTCCGTGGCCTGCCAGAGGGCCTGCATTCCATGATAGGTGAGCGCGGTGTCAGACTGTCAGGTGGACAGTGCCAGCGCCTTGGTATTGCGAGGGCCTTGTATACAAATCCCCAGGTACTTATTTTTGACGAGGCAACGTCATCTCTTGACACTGATACTGAGCGGGCTGTTGTCAGTGCAATAAACAGTCTCTACGGCAGGCACACAATGATTGTCATTGCCCATAGATCCGCTGCCTTGGAGCAGTGCGATGAGGTATA
>DCHL01000028.1:0-2727 GCA_002317595.1 Lachnospiraceae bacterium UBA1753
CAGGTTGTTATGCCCTCGCCCTGCTATAGGCTGAGGGATAATACATATCTGTCATATCTTGAGGAAAACATCTTCAGAGGAGGTCACAGACCGCCCTTTAAGGCTGAAAAACCTGCGACTGAACTTCAGGATGGCGGTAATGGGCTTCCTGATAATTCAGAAGCACTGTCAATTACGGCGCTTCCTGATACCAGAAGCGAAATTGCATGGGTTGGAAGGAAAATTCACGAGCTTGTGCGCTTTGAAGGGCTGCGATACAGGGATATTGCAGTGCTTACTGGTGACCTGGAGGGATATGAGAATATTTTGATGACTGAGATGGTCAAGTATGATATTCCAATATTTTTGGACACCAGACACAGGATTTCTCTGAATCCATTTATTGAAATGATAAGAGCCAGCGTGGAAATAATTGTGAAGAATTATTCCTACGATACTATGATGAGATTTCTTAAATCCGGCATGACTGAGTTCTCAATTGAAGAGGTTGATGAACTTGACAACTATATTATAACAGCCGGAATAAAAAGGAAGAAGGATTACCTTCGCGAGTGGACATATGTGCCCCGTGGGATGGATGCAGATAAGCTGTCAGGACTCAATGAGTTTCGCGTGAAGTTGACTGACCGTTTGGGAATGCTATCAGCCGTTATTTTTCCCAAGAAGAAAATTGCATGCAGGGATTATGTGAGGGCTCTCTATGAATTCATCAAGATTCAGGGGTGCTACGCAAGACTTAAGGAACGGGAAAAAATGTTCGAGGAGGCTGGTGACAAGGTCCGGGCCGCTGAATACAGCCAGATTTATGAATATGTGCTTAAGCTGTTCGACAGGATTATGGAACTGATGCCCAGTGAGGCGATGAGCTCCAGGGAATTTCTCCAGGTACTGGATGCCGGACTGTCCGAGCTTTCCCTGGGAGTCCTTCCGCAGGGAACTGATCAGGTGATTGTCGGAGATATGGAGCGAAGCCGACTGTCGGAGGTCAAAATCCTCTTCCTCATTGGAGTGAACGACGGCGTGATTCCCAGGGATACCCACAAGCGAGGAATTCTGTCGGAGCTTGACAGAAGGATTCTCAAGGAGCAGGATATCGAGCTTGCGCCTGGTACAGCAGAGCAGGCCTTCATCCAGCACTTCTATATGTATATGTACCTTACGAAGCCTTCGCAGCGCCTTTATCTGACCTACTCGAAGATTGGATCAGATGGCACTGGCAGGATGCCTTCGTATCTGATAGGTACCTTGCAGAGGATGTTTCCTGAGATAAGAGTACATGTAATTGAGGACAATGAGCCCGTTGAAAACATCCTTACTGAAGGAGAGGGCCTGGATTTACTGGTTGGGAAGCTTAAGGAAGAACCTGATGAGCGCAGTAAACATCTGTTTACCTACTTCTGGGCTGACGAAGAATACAGGGGGATTCTCGAAGAATCCTTAAAACGGGCCTTTGGAAAGTATGAAGGAGACCCGATTAAGGCATCGGTTGCCGCAGCCCTATACGGACAGACGCTTAAGGGCAGTGTCACGAGGCTTGAACAGTTTGCGAAGTGTGCATATGCGCATTTCCTGAACTACGGTCTCAGACTCCAGGAGAAGCGCGAGTTTGCGATGGAGGCCAGGGACATGGGCTCTGTGTATCACCGGGCTCTGGAATTTTTTGGGAAAAAAATTAATGAGCAGGGGCTTGACTGGTTTAAGCTCACCGCCGAGGAGGCGAAGAACGTCATGAAGAGTGCTGTTGATGACGTACTTTCTGAGCTTGCCGACAGTGCTCTCTATTCGGGAAACAGGAATATGTATCTTGAGAACCGTGTTCGGAGAATAATGGACAGAACGGCGGAAACTGTAGTATTTCAGGTGCAGCAGGGAGATTTCATTCCGTCAAATTATGAGGTGCGGTTTGATGTCACGGACAATCTTGAGGGATATGACTATGCGCGGCTCAAGCTTAGCGGAAGCATTGACAGAATGGATACCCTGCTTAGTGAGGACGAGGTGTTTGTCAAGGTTGTGGACTATAAGTCTGGGGACCATAAACTGGATTTAGTGATGGTTTTCCATGGTATTTCCCTGCAGCTGGTGGTCTATATCAATGAAGCGATGGCTGAAGTGGAGAGGCTTCATCCTGACAAAGCGGTGAGAAATGCGGGAGTCCTGTACTATCACATTGATGATCCGATTGTTGATGGCGAGCCGGATGATGACCCTGACGACATTAATAAGAGGATACGCCTGGCACTTAAGACGAATGGGCTGCTCCTTGGAGATACAGAGGTTATAGGCCATATGGATAGGGAGATACTGGTGAGTGGAAAGTCTGAGGTGGTTCCGGTTGCAATCAAGAAGGATGGGGACTTTGACAGCCACTCGAAGGTTGCTTCGGCGGACGCGCTTGATATCATCTCGGCGGTCGTGGAGGATAAGGTCCTTGAACTTGGAGAGCGGATAATGGGTGGCGAGATTGGTGCCGTTCCATATACTGCAGGAGTGGGTAGCTCTTCCACAAAGGCATGCACCTTCTGTAGATACAAAGACATCTGTGGCTTTGATGAGCACCTGCCAGGATACCATTACAACGAGCTTGATGCCTCAATAGTTGATCGGAAGTTCGAGGAATATACGGAGGACGTAGAGGAATATACAGAGGACGCAGAGGATTTTACTGGATTTAATGAAGAAGAGGTTGAGGATTGAAGTTTACTGAAGAACAGGAAAGTGTAATAG
>DCHL01000028.1:2847-7243 GCA_002317595.1 Lachnospiraceae bacterium UBA1753
AGGATGCTTATCATGACCTTCACCAGGGCTGCCGCAGCTGAGATGAAGGGACGACTTCAGGCAAAGCTCTCGGAGGCTCAGGCTGTGGCCGAGGCCAAAGGGGATTCTGCGGCATCCGAACGCCTCAGGAGACAGGGGATACTGCTTCGCGGAGCCTATATTAGCACGATTGACGGCTTCTGTACGAGCATTATCAGGAACCATTTTGGCAGGATTGGAATTGATCCGACCTTCAGGGTAGCTGAGGAGGGCGAGCTTAAGCTGCTCCGCAGAGAGGTTATAGGTGAGGTGCTTGAGAATGCCTATGATGGTGAGTTTGGAGATGACGCGGAAATTACGCTTGAGGATTTCTATGACTTTATAGAATGCTTTTCCACTAAGAAAAGCGATAAGGATATTGAAGAGGCTGTTCTGGAACTCTATAACTATTCCCAGTCGGATCCCTTCCCCGAGGAGTGGATTGACAGGATGACATCGGGGTATGAAGTTGCAACTGCTGATGAACTGTTCATGCACCCGGTTGTCAAAAAATATATTACAGGTGCTATTGATGAACTTACGTATATCGCAAGAGAGTATATGGTCATAGCCAGAATCAGTCAGGAGAGTGATGGTCCACATATGTATGCGGCCATGCTTGAACAGGAGGCTGAGGAGCTGGAGCGGCTCGCGGAGATGATTTCTGCGAACGATTCTATAACGGGAGAAGCTTTTGACGAAGCACGAAGAATACTCGATTCTTTCAACTTCGGAAACCTATCGAGGAAGAAGGACGATTCAGTAAACCCTGATAAAAGGGCGCTGGTCAAGGCTATTCGAGACAAACTTAAATCAAGTTTTAAGAAAATCAAGGAGGAGTATTTCTATTCCTCTTCTGAGCTGATTCTGTCTGCAATCAAGCAGAGTCAAAACAGTGTTAGGGTTCTAAAGGTACTGACGAAGATGTTCCTCGAGGCATATTCACGGGAAAAGAACGAGCGCAAGCTGGTGGATTTCTCTGACCTTGAGCATATGACTCTCAGGGTCCTCTATGATGGGGATAATGCAGAGAACAGAAGACCCTCAGCGGTTGCCATTCAGTACAGGGCTCTTTTTGACGAGATTCTCGTGGATGAATACCAGGATTCCAATCTTGTTCAGGAGAAGCTCCTTGAAGCTATTGTCAGGACGGAGAGTGGCAGGCGTAACCTCTTCATGGTTGGAGATGTAAAGCAGTCAATCTACAAGTTCCGACTGGCGAAGCCGGAGCTGTTCATGAGGAAACGAGAGGAATTTTCACTTTCGGAGTTCATCAGTGAAGTCGTTGATGGCAAGGAGACTATTCTCGGAAGGGCTGATGACAGAAGAATTGACCTTCACAAGAACTTCAGGAGCCGCAGGGAGGTTGTGAGAACAGTAAACTTCCTGTTTGACCAGCTGATGGTTCCCGAGGTCGGAGGTGTCGAGTACGACGCTGATGCAAGACTATGCTATGGCGCAGAGTACTATGACGAATCTGGTGCCCTGGTCAAGGACTATGATGACCAATTTTTACCCGAGGTCGATAGTATTGGGGAAATAGTACCCGGTATGTGGGACAGCGAGCTGATCATCGTTGATGATGAGTCTGGTCTTGGAAGAGTTGTTTCAGAGGCTAAGGTTGTGTCCTGTAGGATCAGAAGACTGATGGAGTCGCAGCTTGTGCAGGATAAGGACACTGGGAAGCTGCGCCACTTGAGGTACAGCGATATTGCTGTACTGCTCAGGGCTACTGAGGAGTGGGACGAGGTGTTCAGGCGTACCTTCGAGGAGGATGGTATTCCTTGTTACGCAGAATCAAAGAAGGGTTATTTTGCAAGCTATGAGGTGAGATGCCTTCTGAATCTTCTGCTTGCAATCAATAATTTCCGTGAGGATGAGACGTTGGCTGCCTTCCTGAAGGGACCCTTCGGTAAGCTTTCAGATGAGGAGCTTGCGCAGATTAGGATTGCCAACCCAGGTATGCCCTTCTATGAAGCTTTCAGTTCCTGCCTTGGTGAAGAAGCTGGAATACCTAAAATTTTGCAGGAAAAATTGCAGAATGCCTATGAATTGTTACAAAAATACAGAAAGCAGTCAGAATATCTTGCAGTTCATGAACTTCTTGCAGGAATTCTGCAGGATACTCACTTTGACAAGCAGGTACTTGCGATGGAGGGAGGAAGAGGCCGCAGCCTCAATATAACTATGCTCCTCGAGAAGGCAGTTGCATATGAGCGGACCAGCTACAAGGGACTATTCCACTTCGTCCGCTACATTCAGCAGTTGAAAAAATATGAAATTGACTTTGGTCAGGCTCAGGGACACTCGGAGTCGGACGATGCGGTGCGTATTATGACTATTCACAAGAGCAAGGGACTGGAGTTCCCTGTATGCTTTGTAAGTGGTCTCGGCAAGCAGTTCAATCTAATGGACCTCAGGGCACGCATCCTCATGGATGCCGACAATGGAATCGGTATAGACAGCATTAATCCTAAGCGCCGGGTCAGAACCAAGACGATAGTTAAGCGTGCCATGGAGAAATTTCTCAAGAGTGAGACCTACGGAGAGGAGCTTAGGGTACTGTATGTTGCCTTGACCCGAGCTAGGGAAAAATTAATCATGACAGGCGTTATGAAACCGGAGAAGCTTGCTGACTTCAGTAAAAAGTCGCTTGGAATAATAAGAGGAAGGCAGAATACTCCTCTTTCACCTTCCACTGTCATGGAGGCAGGTGGATTCCTGCACTGGATTCTGATGGGACTGTGTCGAAACAGAAGTCTGTACAATGCCGAAAATAGTGAGGTTTTAGCGCCAGATGAAGCTTTGTCAAATCCTCTTTATACATATTTTCTGCCCCTGAGTACCTATATCTGCAATGCAGAAGATATGGTGATGGACGAGGTTGAAAAACAGGCAAAAGAGGAGAGCGCAAGGGTCGGATACCTCTCATTGGCAGGCAGCCTGGAGAACGGTTCGGGTTCAGCTTATGAGGGAGACTCAAAGTCACCTTCGGGGCAGGAGAATCCGTTCTCTGATATTTTTTCCTGGAAATATCCCTATGATGAAAGCATTGTTCCTGTCAAGGTCAGTGTTTCTTTCCTTAAGCATGAGGCGATGGATGAAGGCAGTGCCGTAGCTTCCTTTGTGAAGGAGGTTAAGGAGCCGGAAGAACCGTTGCCTGATTTTATCAAGTATCCGGGGCAGACTGAGGGGCGTCCAAGGAAAGCCAGGGAACTGATTGGATCTGAACGTGGTACCGCATATCATAGAGTCTTCGAGCTTCTTGATTATGAGAAGGAACTGACCTATAAAGGAATTGAGGCTCAGATTAAGGGATTTGTCGAAGGCGGTTTCTTAGAAGAAGAGGCTGCATCTCAGATATATATTAAAGACATTCTTGCATTCGCACAGTCTCCTGTGGGGCAGAGAATGGGAGAGGCTTCAAGGGCGGGAAAACTGTACCGTGAGCAGCCCTTTACAATTCTCGTTCCGGCGTCTTCCGTGCGCGCGGAGTACCCGGCTGACGAGGAAATACTTATTCAGGGAATAATAGATGCATATTTTGAGACTGATGAAGGCCTCGTGATTGTCGACTATAAAACGGACCGCGTTAAGTCGATTGATGTCCTTGATGGGCTGTACAGGACCCAGCTTGAGTATTATGGAAAGGCACTTGAGCAGCTGACAGAGAAGAAGGTGTCTGAACTTATAATATACTCGGTGAAGTTCGGAAAGGAACTAAGTCTGTAGGTTGGTCTGTAAGTCTGAATTAGTTGCAATGTTGTTATTTAATTGCGATATTAGTTGCGACACTGTTATTTAATGCTTGATTCAATGGATATTCAACTGCGTTGTGTCCCCTGGGAAAGAGTAAACAAATGTTAACAAAGAGAACACTAAATCTAAAAAATGCCCTGTTTATCGTGGTTTTCGCTGCTTCACTGGCAATAGCCCTCAATCAGCTGATCGATATAACTCATCTGGCGAGGCTTTCAGTGCGGTATAGCAGCGTAAGCGCAGCGCAGCAGCAGAGAAGTACTCTGGAAACCGTAATTTTTGCCTGTCTGCTGATTCCTATAATGGAAGAAATAGTGTTCAGGGGCTTCATATTTAAGCGCATGCGCCTGAAAGCTGGCTTTTATATTTCTGCGCTTGTGTCGGCTGCCCTGTTTGGAGCTTACCATATGAACCTAGTCCAGTTCGTATATGCTTTTGTTATGGGCTTCGTCATGTGTATGGTTTTTGAATGCTATGGCGGAATCGCTGCCAGCATTATTTTTCACATGGCTGCCAATTCTGCGGTATTCATCGCTGGATTTATTGATGTGCTTGGCGTGGACCCCTGGCGGATGGTCAGTTGTGCTGTGGCACTGCTTTGCAGTCTGTGCATTATTTT
>DCHL01000130.1 GCA_002317595.1 Lachnospiraceae bacterium UBA1753
ACGCTGTCCGCATCGGGTCCGATGAGAATCATTCCAAAGGGCTGAACCTCACCAGGATCCACAGTATCATTATAGTCAAGCGGTGTCACGATAACCTTATTTCCCGCAAGGACGAATTCCCCATTCCAGCTGCTGTCAATCTTGCATGGTCCCGTCAGTTCAATCTCTGCGAACCAGTTGTTCATGATTTCCCTTGTGCTGTTCTCCACTTCGAAGTCGCACTGTGTTCCGTAATGAAATTCTGCATCAGGCTCTTCCCAGTTCTTGGAAATACCATAAGAAAATCTGTAATTCCTGTTGTCCGTGCCAATATCAAGAGTGTACGCCCTGCTGTTTGAATATCTGGAGTACCCATACAGCGCCAGAAACGAAAGCAGATAGACAAAAAACGCCACCAGAATAATTTTAATATTTTTTTGAAACACCTTTCTCATTACCCCAGTATCTCTCCCAATTCCCCCAGTGTAATTTGCATATTCACAAAGTATTACTGATATTTTACCACTTTTGGGCACAATGAGCAATCAGAGTATATTTGAATTCAGATATTTGACAGACCATTTCGTCTTTTGTAAAATGGAAAAGATATACGAGGGGGGCCGTTCTAATGGTAGGAAACACAGGCTTTGGACAACATAATACAGAAGCGGTGAGGATTTTACAGTTAGAGGCAGAGCTGGCAGATACAAAAAAGCGGCTTCAGGCCGCTGAAGACAGGTTATCCGTTCTTCTGGAGAGTATGCCAGGCGGGGTTCTGAGCTATGATGCAGACACCGGTAAGCTTGACTATATCTCTCCTGGCACGCTTCAGATATTTCACTGTTCTGAAGAGGAGTTCCGCGAGAGATATTACAACTGCTTTGACCTTATCATTTCCAAAATCGACAGGGCGCGTGTGAAGCAGCAGATTAAGGACCAGCTCAACTACTTCGATTCCGTTGAACTCACCTACCGCGTCGAGGATATTCTTGATAATATCATGTGGATTTATCACAGGGGCAGGCTTGTGACCGGTGAGGATGGACGCAGCACCTTCTTTGTGGTCCTCAGTGATATCACTGACGAGAAGCTGGTTCAGAACCAGATGAACCGCAACGCACAGAAGCTCATAGAAAAGGCAGAACTTGATGGCATGACTTCCCTGTACAACAAGGTTTCCATGCAGGCAGCTATTGAGGAGTGTCTCTCTACCAGCGGCGTCGGAAGCTGCCATGCAATGCTCATGATAGACACTGACAATTTCAAGTCAGTCAACGATACATTTGGTCATGCCTACGGTGACAAGATAATTGTCTTTGTTGCTGATTCGATCAGGAAGATATTCCGCGGAACCGACTTTGTCGGAAGAGTCGGCGGTGACGAGTTCATGGTATTCATGAGGCACACCTCTCGCAATATCACCGAAGAGCGTGCCCGCCAGCTCAACGAGGCGATCCGCCGCGACCTCTGCGAGGACGGAAAGCTTGTCAAGATAAGCTGCAGCATCGGCATCTCCTTCTTCTCACAGGACGGAGACACCTACCAGAAGCTCTTTTCCGCAGCCGATGAGGCGCTATACCATGCCAAGGAGGCAGGGAAGAACTGCTATAGAATTTTCGGAAAGTAACAACCCTGGGCTGTCGCCACGAACGCGGCAGTCCATTTTTTTCCACAAAAAAGAGGCATCAGTTTGCCAATGCCCCTTTAATCTTCTCAATTCCGTTTTATTGCTTCTTCCATCTTCTCAATGCAGTCTTATTGCCTCTTCCATCCTGTCAAGCGCCAGGACCAGGTTATCTCTCTGTGTTGCGAAATTGATTCTAATATACCCCTCGCCGCCGAACAGTTTCCCATCCGTGAAAAATATCTTTGCATTCCTCTTAAAGAAGTGTGCATCAACATTTTCACCATATGCTCTGAAATCAACCCACTGAAGGTATGTGCTTTCCAGATGAGGCACCTTTGCCTTGGGGAATCTCTTTTTCAGCTCCGACTCAAGATAGTCACGGTTCCCCTTGAGATATTCTATGAGCTGCCTCTTCCACTCCTTGGATTCAGAGTAAGTCGCTATTCCAGCCTCCACATTTAACACATGTTCCTCGCCAAATGCATAGCCCAACCGGCAAAACTCTTTCATTATCTCCCTGTTGGGTATAACAGCGAACGCCAGAATCAGGTCTGGCACATTGCACATCTTCCCATTGGAGTAGAGGGTGATGGAATGATCTCTCGCATAATCGTCAACTGTAAAGAACGGAATGTGCTTTCCTTCAAAAATAACCTCGCAGTGAGCCTCATCCGAAACCACTAAGAGTTCATGGCGCTTCGCAAACTCGCTCACCTGCTTCAGTTCCTCATATGAATAGACCCTTCCCACAGGATTCTGAGGATTGCACAGATAGAAAACCTTCGTGTCCTCTGTAATTGCATCTTCAAGCGTGTCAAAATCTATGCTGTAATACTCGTCTTCGTTTTTGAGCGGCACCCTTATCATCTCATTACCGGCGCTTTCAGGTGCTCCGATAAGATTGCAGTAGTTAGGAATATTGGTAACGGATTTCCCGCCTCCAATGTTACTTGCAACCGCCAGTGCCGGAACGATACCGGGCACAATTTTTATCCAGGAGCTATTAGGAATTACCGCACCATATTCCTCCAGGAACCATTTTGTGAGAACATCATAAATCTCATTCCCAGCAAGGTAATAGCCGAAGACTCCGTGCTCAATCCTCTTTTTTAGCCTTTCCGTCACCGCGGGTGGCACCTCAAAGTCCGCGTCTGCAACCCACAACGGCAGATAATCTGCGCCGAGCAGGTCCCACTTAAGGCTGCTTGTGTTGAGCCTATTTATTTTTTTATCAAAATCAAAGGTTTCTGCAGACATCTTAATTCTCATTCATCTTCAGAAGCTTCGCCGCCTGGTCGGCCGCGATACATCCGTCCAGGATTTCCTGGATATCTCCATTCATGATTTTATCAAGCTTGTAGAGAGTAAGATTGATACGGTGATCTGTCACACGTCCCTGAGGGAAGTTGTAGGTCCTGATCTTCTCAGATCTGTCGCCTGTACCAATCTGGCTTCTTCTAAGGTCAGCCTCTGCATCGTGGCGTTTCTGCTGCTCGAGGTCATAGAGCTTAGCCTTCAGGAGATTGAATGCCTTCTCACGGTTCTGAATCTGTGACTTCTCTGTCTGAGAGTAGATGACGATACCTGTGGGATAGTGGGTAAGACGTACAGCAGAGTCCGTTGTATTGACACACTGTCCACCATTTCCTGACGCTCTCATAACGTCGATTCTGATATCCTTGTCCTCAATCTTGATGTCGATATCCTC
>DCHL01000101.1:0-239 GCA_002317595.1 Lachnospiraceae bacterium UBA1753
GACGGCACAGGATATATGAGCGGCCTTAAGGGCAAGGCGATTCCCATTATTGCCAGGATAATCTGCATTGCTGATGCCTTCGATGCAATGTCGTCAGCGAGGTGCTACAGGGAGCAACCGCTCTCTGTGGAAAAAATAATTGAGGAGCTTACTACATACAGTGGAAGTCAGTTCGACCCCGATATTGTCCCGATTATGATTGACATGATAAATGATGGCACGGCACCAATTGAGTTGTC
>DCHL01000101.1:321-19605 GCA_002317595.1 Lachnospiraceae bacterium UBA1753
ACAAAATAGATGCATTCCCGCGCGGCCGGTCAAGGCAGCGCGGTTTTTTATTATTCCCTTTTCGGAAAAGTGTTCCCAGTGCAAGTCCAGTATAAATTACGTATCTATTTCAATTATTTCTATTTTGATATGTAGTTGAAATTACAAATTTACGTATTATTTCATAAAATATGAAAAATGATACGTAGTTAAAGACATCTAATTACTAATGAAATCAAGGAAACCGGCTTTTTATCCGTAGTATATCGAATTCTACTACGAATGAAATCAGGGAAACCGGCTTTTTATCCGTAGTATATCGAATTCTACTACGAATGAAATCAGGGAAACTGGTTTTTTATCCGTAGTATATCAAAATGATATTATTAGGGACACAATTCCGAAAAGGGACTTTTATTATGCGGGAGCGTGTCGCTCACGCGAAGAAGGTGAACTTGATTATTATGTGGGAGCGTGTCGCTCGCGCGAAGGAAGGTGAAAAAAATACTATTTTAGCAGTAGGTTATGCACTATTTTACAGAAGGAAATAATGGACTATCGGGACGCAATTTGATAGAATACGATTAAGAATGCCTATCTATACGCATGCGGGAGATTGCTATTTTACATGAACTATGAAAACAGCAACAACAGAATAGGGGAAACAGGCGACGCGGAAAGTCTTGAATTACTTCAGGAAAAGTATCGCGACATGCTTGAGCGAGATTCTCTGACGGGAGTATATAACCGTCGAGGATTCTATAGCTATGCCTATAAGCTCATAAAGAGTGATGCCCGCAGGCATGTCATCTGCTGTATCAACATTGACAAGTTTAAGGTTATCAACGACCTTTTCGGTACTGCAGCCGGAGACAAGCTGCTTATTTATCTTGCTGACAATCTGAGCAGGAAGATGAACGGAAGGGGTGTCATTGCCAGACTTACAGCAGACAACTTTGCTATCTGTTACCCTTGGCGTGAGGATATATATGACGTCATTTCGGGCGACGTGTATGATTTCCTGAAGGAATATCCACTCCCCGCTCAGATTGTGGCTAAGTGCGGATTCTATTGTATTCATGATAATGAGATCCCTGTGAGTATCATGTGTGACCGTGCCAACATGGCCATCCTTGAGATCAAGGGTAATTTCAATAAGCGTTATTTCGTGTACGATGACAGCATCAGGAAAAAGATTCTCCAGGAACAGGAGGTCCTTAATGAGATGCGCCCTGCCCTTGCGGACAGGCAGTTTGTCGTGTATTACCAGCCTAAGTTCAATATGGAGTCCGGCAGGGTTGTCGGATCCGAGGCACTTGTCAGGTGGATACATCCTGATAAGGGAATGATTTCCCCTGGTATTTTTATCCCCATCTTTGAGAAAAATGGATTTATTTCGAACCTCGACAGATACGTCTGGGAAGCGGTGTGCCGCGACACCAGACGCTGGATTGATGCGGGCATGAGCGTTGTGCCGACGTCAATCAATGTCTCCAGGGCTGAGCTCTACGACAAGGACCTCGCCCAGGTTCTCACTGGCCTTTGTGAAAAATATGAGATTCCAATGCATCTCATTCAGCTGGAGATTACTGAGTCTGCATATACCGACAATCCGGAGCAGCTGATTTCCGTCATATCGCAGCTCAAGGAGATGGGATTTACAATTCTGATGGATGATTTCGGAAGTGGCTATTCTTCACTTAACACACTGAAGGATGTTCCTGTTGATGTACTGAAGCTTGACCTTAAGTTCCTGTACAACATGGATAAAAATAAAAAGGCAAACTATATCCTGAAGTCCATAGTCCAGATGGCGATGAGACTTGAGCTTGATGTCATTGCCGAAGGTGTTGAGGAGCCTATCCAGTCAGAATTCCTGAGGTCTATTGGCTGTGTCAACGCACAGGGATTCCTGTATTCAAGACCAATTCCAAGGACTGAGTTTGAGGCTTATCTGTCAGACCCTGAGAAGGTATCCACAGGTGAGGGAGATTTCAGGCACAGTATAGTGGATATGGATGATGTGACCGCATCATTCCATCGAGAGGACGAACTTCACTGGTACCGTTCTGCGATGACACTGCTTCATGCAAGGCTTTATGAGTATGATATTGAGAATGATATCATGGTGCTTTATGATGCCCACACGGAGGAGGCGAGTGGTGAATTCGGAAAGGTGGAGATAACTAATTTTTCCGACAGGATGATTTCTGCTAATATTGTGCATCATGATGATACGCATGCAGTTGTTGAACTTATCAGGAATCTTGATACCACGCCCTTTGATCTGAGAATAAGGAACTTAATGTATGACAAAGGCTACAGATGGTTCAGGCAGACTGGAAATGTGCGGCGTGCTGAGGATGGTACGCCGGCTGCAATCGTTGGAGTCCTTCAGGACGTGAGCGAGGAGAAGGGTGAGAATGCTATTCTTGCCACGCTTGAGAGGTTTGATGAAGAAGGTTCATATAGAGAGATTTTTGAGGCACTGATGCCCTATGTCGCCAGGTGCCATGCTGCTGACGGCATGCTCATGTACATGCCAAGGTCCAAGAGACGGGGCGATACGAAGTGCTTCCTGTGGGACAATGAGCAAGGTTTCATTGAAATGAATGATAGCGAGTCCATCAGACAGATTGATGAGCAGATGAAGAGCCTTGAATTCGGGCAGAATAGAATTTCACTGATTGGCGTAGGCGATGTGGGAATTGAGAATGATACCGTTCGCAGGTGGTGCCTTGCTACAGGCGTTGAGGTCATGGCCAATTTCAGGACTGAGATAAACAGGGATTATGCTTTCGGCGTGAGCTTCATGTACAAGGAAGAGAAGACCATGACCGAGGACAGCAGAAGAAGGTGTGCTGAGATATGCAAGTGCATCAGTTCCTGCGTGTCTAAGAAGATAATGGATGCAGAGGAGAAGGCGAGCAGCCAGCTCTATATGTCTGCCTTTAAGAACAGCCAGATGAATCTGTGGGAGTGGGATATTGAGACCGGTGCTCTCTTCAGGTCATCAAGCGTTGTCGAGACGGACAATCTCGGTGAATGGGTTGAGAATGTTCCGTACAGCTTTATTGATGCTGGGCTTATTCATCCAGACTATGTGGACAGTTATATTGAGAGTTACAGGCGACTTGCCGAGGGAAAGGACGCAACCGTTATGGTCAAGCGTCTGTATCCAGACGGAAACTACAGATGGCTTAGAATTGTGTATACGGTCACAAGGGATGAAAATGGAAAGCCTGTCAAGGCAGTAGGATTTGGTGAGAACGTCAACCAGATTTACCGCGACCAGATGAAGATCAGGGAACGCATCCGTATGGAGCGTGAGAGCGTCCAGGGTAAGGAGAGCTGGTTCAAGGCGGATCTTACTGAAAACAGGCTGGTTGACTGGGCTTCTAAGCTTAAGATTACTGGTGAGGTGGAATACCAGAGGACAGTTGACCTTATGGCAGATGAATTGATTCTACCAAGCAGTATTGACCTGTTCAAAAATTTTGCCTCCAGAGAAAATCTCATCAGGGAGTACAGATATGGCCATCAGTGCCTGTTCTCCTGCTACCAGTACTACGGAAACAAAGAGAAGACGGAGGTTCGCCTAAGGGAGGTTAATATCGATATGTCTGAAGAGAACGGACATATTTTTGCCTTCGCATATATAAGTGAAATCAGTGATAAGGCCCACTACGAGGAATATCTTGGCGGATTCGGTGAATGGGACAGGGCATCTGGCTGGAACTATGATCTGTGGATGTATGAAGCCAAGCCATTCTCTAAGATGATTCGTGGAATCGTCGAGAATGAGCCTGAGAAAAATGGAATGATGATGGTTGTTGATATGGACAGATTCCAGCTTATCAGCAAGACATTTGGGGAAGAATACGCATCCGAAGTTCTAAAGAATATCGTGGCGATAATTAAGGTCAACATTCCGAGAAATGCATTATTTGGAAGGCTTCTGCAGGACAGGTTTGCAATCTTCGTGCCTGAGTATACGAGCAAGAGAGATATGCTTCTTCTGTCGAACAGACTGCAGAAGAGTATTTATGCTTCCTTTACGGTGGGGCGTGAGACCTATGTGCTCTCACCGAGTATTGGAATATCATACACTGAATATTTTAATGGGAATTACGATGCACTGATGAATTCTGCGATTGGTGAGATGCTTGCCGCAAAGTCGGTGGGACTATAGAAGATGTCATGGCATCGGACAGGGGTTTGATTTTTTCTGATATTATTTTTTCAACAACGAGGAGATATCATGTATATTGCGAGTGAAAAAAGATATGAGCACATGAAATACGAGAGATGCGGCAGGAGCGGCATCCTTCTTCCGAGGGTTTCGCTTGGACTCTGGCACAATTTCGGCTCGGTGGACAAGTTTGAGAATATGAAGGAACTTCTCTTCACTGCGTTTGATGAGGGTATCACACACTTTGACCTCGCCAACAACTATGGCCCGGTGTACGGTTCTGCCGAGGAAAATTTTGGCAGAATCATGGATTCTGACCTCCGTCCCTACAGGGATGAGCTGTTCATTTCCTCAAAGGCGGGATATGATATGTGGCCGGGGCCTTACGGTGACCATGGCTCAAGGAAGTACCTGATTTCATCCCTTGACCAGTCCCTTAAGAGGATGAAGCTTGACTATGTTGATGTGTTCTACCATCATCGTCCAGACCCTGAAACACCCTTAGAGGAGACCATGGGTGCACTTTCTGATATCGTAAAGCAGGGCAAGGCTCTCTATGTCGGACTTTCGAATTACCATTCAGAGGACCTTAAGAAGGCAGCTGCCATTCTGAAGGCAAATGGGACGCCGTTGCTTATCACTCAGCCGAGGTACTCAATGTTTGACCGCTGGACGGAGGAGGACGACCTCTTTGGTGCGTGCGCTGAGGTTGGTGCGGGAATCATCTGCTTCTCACCCCTTGCACAGGGCGTGCTGACGGACAGGTACCTCAAGGGAATCCCTGAGGATTCAAGGGCTGTGCGCAACCACTTCCTCAAGGCAGATTCAATCACTGAGGAGAAGCTTGATAAGGTCCGCGCACTTGCGGAGATTGCAAAGGATAGGGGACAGACCATAGCCCAGCTTGCTCTTACCTGGGTACTTCGTAAGAAAGAGGTAACAACTGTGCTTATCGGTGCCAGCCGTAAGCAGCAGATTATTGATAACGTAGCTATTGTGGATAATCTTGATTTCACTGAGGACGAGCTTGCGGCGATTGAGATGATTCTCGGATAAATTGGTTGTTCTTCAAAGACTCAATAATTGCTGCGCAATTATTTCGTTAAAATAACGCAGCTACGCTGCTAATGCTCCTGAGGTTACTAAGACAATGAACACTAAACCTGTTAACAAAACTTTAAATTCATTACTGCTTGCGACGGCCGCTCTCATCTGGGGAGTGGCCTTTGTTGCGCAGACCACTGGTGGACGGGCAATTGGCCCCATGACCTTCGGATGTCTCAGATGGCCCATTGGGGCAGCTGTGCTGCTGCCGGTCATGAGATTCCTCGACGGGCGCGAGAGGAGGAAATCCCTTGATGTTGAGAAAAAGGCAGCAGGCACAGCCAGTAGTGAAAAGTGGAATTTTTTCGGCGACCTCGGCCCGGCAGAGAAGAAGGATTTTCTAAAGGCCAGCGTGCTGTGCGGCATATTTTTATCCGTGGTATCAGTGTCCCAGCAGATGGGAATGTACCTGGGAACCGGGACTGGTAAGGCGGGCTTCATAACCGCCTGCTATATCATTTTCGTGCCTCTCTTTGGTATTTTTGCTGGGAAAAAATGTGGCAGGGCAATCTGGGCCGCGATTGTGGTTGCAGTGGTCGGGCTCTACCTCCTGTGTATGACGGGGGCGTCAAGGCTTCAGCTGTCGGATGTGCTTGTGATGTTCGCAGCGATTGCATGTGCCTTTCAGATCCTGGTGGTGGACAGATATGCGCCGACGGTCGGGAGTCTCCGACTTTCCCTTGGACAGTATATTGTGGCGGGGCTTATCAACCTGCCGATCATGCTTATATTCGAGGTCTTTGGGGGCGAGGGACCTGCTGCATGGCTGAGTCATTTTACCAGTGCAGACGCCTGGATTGCCCTGCTCTATGTGGGCATCATGTCAAGCGGCGTGGCCTACACCCTTCAGGCAGTGGGGCAGGTGGGAGTAAATCCGGCAGTCGCTTCGCTCATCATGAGCCTTGAGTCAGTATTTTCAGTCCTTGCAGGTTGGGTGCTTTTGGGGCAGCGCCTGTCCGCCAAGGAACTGTTTGGTTGTGTACTAATTTTCGGAGCTATTGTTTTGGCGCAGATGCCGGAAAAGGAGAGAGAGAATGTTTAAGAGAGTTGCAGCAGCATTAATCACAGCGGTGATGCTCGTCACTGAAGTGGGCACGGGCATGGCGGGAGTTACGGCCCTTGCTTCTCAAGTGACAGAGAATGAGGTCTTCGAGGAAGGCGAAGCTTTGGAGGCTGAGATCCTTGAGAATGATGAGTTCCTCGAGGACTCTGCGGTGGCAGAGTCCGAGGAAGAGATTGTTGAGGAAGATGTCATTTCTGAGGCTTCGCAGACAGTGACGGAAGATAACACCATCACCCCTGATGGCAGCATTGCACTCGAGCCTGATTCTGTTACTGGAAAGTGCGGAGATAATGCAAAATGGATGCTGGCGCCAGTGGCGGATTATGAATATATTCTTTATATCACTGGTTCCGGTGCCATGTACGACTATCCCGATTCGAACAACAGACCGTGGGATTCTGCGGTTTCTGTTGTTGAAATAAATATCGGCAATGGAATCACACATATTGGAAACCGTGCTTTCGAAGACATGGGAAATGTCAAGAAGATAACCATCCCTTCGACAGTCACATCCATAGGTGATGGCGCTTTCAGAGATGCTTCGTGTACTGCAAATCAGATGGTAATACCTGACTCGGTAACCAATCTGGGATACTGTGCATTTAATAGATTCAAATGCCCAAGTCTGGTTGTCGGTTCCGGAGTAACGGAAATCCCAGAATATGCATTTGCTGGTATTGATACCGCGTCAATTACATTAAAGGGTGCTGTAGAGCGCGTCGGCAATTTTGCCTTTGAGGGCAATATTACTTCAGGCTCATCTGAGCCTACAGGTGTTCTGACTGAAATTAAGGCTCCAAATGGAATTAAGCACATTGGCAGGATGGCTTTCTATAATTGTACTGGTCTTACTGATATCAGCAATTTTATCAGCAAGGCAGTTACAATTGGTGATCAGGCCTTTTATGGATGTACGGGAATAACCTCTCTGGCTTTTCCTGATTGTACTGAATCTATTGGAAATAGTGCCTTTTCAGCTGATACGGCGATTGAATCCATCAGCTTTGGAACGGGACTCAATTCAATAGGTCTTGGCTCTTTTCAGGGGCTGCCAAAGATTACAGAAATTACGATTCCTGATAGCGTTACAAAACTTGGAAATTCTGCCTTTTCGGGATGCAGCCAGCTTACTACTGTTTATATAGGAAATGGCATTGTTGACCTTCCAACAGGATGTTTTTCAAACAGCTCAAGGCTTAGCAGTGTTACTCTGGGCAGTAAGGTCGAGACCATCGGTTACAAGGCATTCGGTTATACTGCTGTAAGTGCTATTACTCTCCCTGATGCAACCTGGAAGATAGTGGGAGAGGCATTCCCGGCGGGAGTAAAGTTTACCTGCAGTACGCCGAAAGAGTGGTATTATGCCAGCGGCGTGGCCAATGGTCTTGCCTTGGATATCACGAATTCAAACTACTACAACTCAAACTATAAAGAGACAATTATCAGATATTCCGATCAGCACCATACTCATGCAGGAAAGGCGGGAAGATACATCAGATGGTCTGTTGATGAGGTTGAGGGAATACTCAAATTTGAATGTGATTCATGCCCCACGGATACCTACGATATGTATGACTATCCTGACCTGTATTCTGTTCCCTGGAATCAGTATGCGCCGAAGGTGAAGACAGTTACCTTTGATGACAGGATTACTCACATTGGAAGCTATGTGCTATCTTCTTCATATGAAAAATGCGGAAGGGCGTATTACGGAAAGGAGCAGTACGATTACGAGGAGGTGTCAAGCGTAACACTGCCATCCTCACTTAAGTCAATTGGTGCACATGCATTTGAGGATAATATCGGACTGACGGAAGTCATAATACCTGAGGGCGTGACTGAAATTGGGGATTACGCATTCCATTACACAGGCCCCAATATTACTTCAAAAATTGAGACTATTTCGCTCCCTTCTTCATTGAAGAAAATTGGAAATTTTGCGTTCCAATCTAACAGTAAGGTGAAGGATTTCTCACTGGGGACACCCGAATACATCGGCGATTATGCGTTTTACGGACTTGCGTCGTCAAGTACTGAGGGATTAGCGTCATTGTCAATTCCTGACAGCGTTAAGCATATAGGTACTAATGCATTCTATGGTGCCAATATCCTCTCTTTGGAGATTAATCCCAATGCTGACGGACTTGAACTTTGTACATTTGCTTTTGCAGATATGAATAATTTGACAAACGTTGTCATGAAGGATGGAACATACCTGTATGACAGTGATTCAAGTTATGGCGTGTTCAGCAATTGTAGTAAACTTGAGAGCGCTACGCTGCCTTCGGGTGCTGGGCATAGGGAATTATTCCGCGGAATTCTCTGCAATTGTGGGGCTCTTAAGACAGTTACTTCATATGATGGCAAGGGACTTAAATCACTCGGAAATGGAATGTTCGAATGCTCCAGTGCACTGACTAGCGTGAAGCTTGCTGATGGCCTTACGGAAATCCCGTACGGGTGTTTCCATAGCTGTACTTCACTGTCTACGCTTGATATTCCGGACAGTGTAAAGACGATTGGTGGAAAAGCATTTTCTTATTGTACGGGGCTGACCAGTCTTGAACTGCCTTCGAAGCTGGAAAGAATAGGTTCGATGGCTTTCAATAATTTTAATACCGAGGGTATTAAGAGCCTTACCGTTCCTGATACGGTCAATGTGCTTGAGTTTGATGCGTTTGGATATATCAATTCGCTTAATTCACTTAATTGTCCGACCACCGGCTGGTATACCGCTGACTATAAAAAATATGACCTGAAGGCTGACATTGATGCAAAGAATTACAATGGAGATCATATGCCCTCCAAGACAATATACAGAGAGAAGGGGGATATCAGTGTAGGGCCTGGTACTTCGCCGGAGCCGACGGTCACAATGATTAATATTTCGACCGCAGGCACTGGAAACTACTATATCGGCACTTCGGCTAATCCTACAGGCGACTCAATCTCGACATCTGTCAAGAAGCAGGGGGCAGACTTTGTCTTCTATGTAACGCCCCACAGTGGTTACGAGATTTCGGCTGTAAAATATTCAGTGGGTGGAAACTCATCAACCCTCAAGGGAACAAACAGTAAATATACCATTCCAAAGGCCAAGCTTACAGGTGATGTCACTATTACTGTAGAGGCTGTTAAAACTGAGACGGCAGAGATATCCAATATAGCAGGTAACTACAGGATTAGAAGCACGATGTCTGGCTTTGTTCGTGAAATCTCTACTGTTGTTCCTGCGAAGAAGAGCAGCTTCGTGTTCTATGTTAAGGCTGATGATGGTTACAGAATTGATTCCGTGAAATACAGATATGGAGCAGGAGCTTCGTCGGGACCGATGACACTCAAGGCTTCAAAAAGTGGTGCATATACTATTCCTGCTGCAAATGTGAGCGGTGAGGTCAAGATAGAAGTTGCAACGAAGATTGTTGAACTCACTTCGCTGTCAGTGACAGGAGTTAAGAAAAACATTATCTCGCAGGATTCTACCACAACACAGAGCTATACTCTGAAGGCAGGCCCTTCGGATATTGATTTCAGAAGCATCAGTGCAAAAATCCTCGAGAAGTCAAAGACGGATGGCACCTTCACCGTGAAGGAAGAACCTCAGAATGCTGTGGATGTTGACGGACTTAAGCTGACACTTACCACAGGCTACAACTATCCTAAGGACAGCGCGAATTACTGTGAGGAGTATATTGGATTCTACTACACTGATGTGGAGGGCAATCTGATTCCTTATACTGTCAGAAACAGTTCGGGAAGAGATGAAATCTACACAATCAGAATTGACGTGACAAGCAGGATTCCTTCATCGACGCCGACCATCAAGGCAACAGCAGTGACGGATACGGCGGTGACTCTGAATATCGGACTCCCTAAGCAGGTGAGCGCATCAACAAAGTACATGTTCTACGAGATTACTGCCACAACAGCTATGTCGTCGGAGCCTGTTGACGGAATGTGTGAGCAGGCAACAGCGGTTGTCTCATATGAGACGCTGGCAAGGGAGAATGGTCTTTATAAGCTGCCACTCTGCTATGACGTTGAGACTGATACCCCGAACGATGTTCCGGGACAGGGCCATGCCCAGAAGTATGATGTCAGTGTCGTTCTGGTCCAGAAGGATACCTCTGAGCAGGAGTGCGGTCTGACCTACAAGGATGGAACCCTTGGAATTCACCGCGATGAGCATTACTGTAATGGCAGCAAGAGTGCATCTGTCAGCGTGACCACACTTGAACCTGCACATGCAACGAAATTTTCCGTAAAGACAAAGAATACAAAGTTCTATGCAGGAGAAGGGGATATTTTACTTGCACAGGTTTCATATGATAAGGGCTGCAGCTATAAGGAACTTGCCCTTGAGTGCGCTGATTCAACGGGGAAGAAGGTTCTGAGTGCAGGAACTTCAGGAACCCACAATGACATATATCAGTCGGGGCTTGACATCTACATGACTGCTGTAGGAAGTGCTAAGCTGTTGCCTGGTAAAAAATATACAGTTACACTTGCAACCGATCAGGGCGAGGCAATCGAAGTAAGCAGAAGCTTTGACATCACAGTAAATTACCCTATCAACTCCGTGAAGATTACTTCTGTGGGTGATGAGCTTTATAAGAAGGCAGGAAAGGCTGCAACCTACACAGCAAAGGCCGAGGCACTCTACGTCTATGAGGATGAGAAGGGCAATGAGGCATCAATGAAACCCACATCAAGCAAGGTGGAGTGGTCTCTTGCTAAGAGTGATGGAAGCGGCAGTGGAACAACACTTACACTAAAGGGCGGCAAGGTCTCGATTGCAACAAATGGCAAGGTGACAGTTGATAAGTCCTTTAATGTTAAATCAACAGCAGAAGATAATACCTTCCGAATCGTATGTAAGGCCGCAGACTGGGCAGGAAACACAACATCGGCATATAGGGTAATGACGATTCTCGAAGATGAGCAGACCATTGAAAGCCTTGGAATTAAGAGCGGCAGTGGTTCAATTATGGCTCTGACTAACGGACAGACATATTCGGCTTCTGACCTCATGGGCAGGAGGGTTGTTGCACTTGATGGTGCAGGAGAGGAGCTTTCCAGCGCGGCATTTACACTTGGCGGCGTGATGCTTAAGGACACAACAGGACTGGTGAGCCTTAGCAAGGATGGAAAGGCAACCATAAAGGCTTCACTCACCAATGGATATAAGAGCACGAAGTCAATTACAATCAAGGTTAAGGATTTTAATCCTGAGGCAAAAATATCTGTGACAGATGTATCTGGAAATGCAATTCCAGTATCTGAGAGTGACAGCCGTACCTATATCAACAACAATATGCTGTCAGAGGCGCTTGTGGTAACGACATGGACGGAGTTTGCAGGAATCAAGATGACATCTGCGTGCTCGACAACCATTGGAAGCAATCAGGCTAAGGTAGTCAAGAAGGATGCTGGAAAGAATGCCCAGACGAATGTGATTACCCCTACTGCACAGAAGGTTGAGATTACTGTAAAAAATGTAAATGGAACTGCAACGAAGTTTACAATCCTGAATAACAAATATGCTACAGCCGCGCCGCCTAAGCTCTCGGTTGACAGCAAGGCAACTGTATATGCCAATTCAGCAGCTGACTTTAACCAGAACGTGGCTGTATCTGTTGAAGGTAGCGTGGCTGCCGGTTCGATGGTAGTTGTAACAATGGATGCAGCTGCCATGAATAAGGCAAAGGGAACCACGCTTGCTTCTTATAAGCTGTTATCAGAGCAGTTCAAGACAGGAAGCACTGTCAGTGATGGAAAGGCGACCTTTGGCATCTGTACTGCAGGAGTTGCTGCGGGAACATATACTATTTCAGCTGTAATAAGTGACGGGGAAGGTAATCCTCTTACAAAGGCGGCAACCTTCAAGCTTAAGCTGACCAAAGCACCTAAGGTGACTGTGAAGATGACAAACAAGTACACGCTTAAGAGTGCGGATGGCTACCAGACACAGGTAAAATATACTGCAACCGGAAACGGATCTGCACTTGTCACCAAACTTTACAGTGTTAATACCAAGGGCCAGGTCAACAGCTTCGCCAAGTACTTCAAGTACGAGGATGGAAAGATCGTGCTCAAGGAAGGCGTAAGTGCGAGTGATATTGCATACCTGAAGACTGCTGCTGGAAAGAAGGATCTTACCGGATACATCAAGTACTACGTAGTTGACTGCGTGGGTCACTATGATACCAAGGCGGCAAAGAACCTGAAGATAACCCTTACGCTGGAGTAAGCATATCGGCTCCGCAATAAAATAATACATAATCCTTTCAACTTGCATTACCCACAGGGCTCCTGAGACCTGTGGGTAATACTATTTTCTGGCAGTTTTTTGTTTCCACTTGATTGCATTCCGTCAAGCATTTTGAATATGTCCCAGTTATGTGTTTTTTTAAAGGAACTTCCTTGGGATTATGTGCTGAGAATGTGTCTGGGGAAAGCGCACATAAGGAACTTCTTTGAGAATATGTGCTGAGAAGGCATATGGGAAGGCGCACATAAGATACTACTCTAGGTCATCTTACCTTGTGGTGTGTTGGAACATAATCAAAAATGGTTCATAATAGTTTAACATACAGTTGATTGTATTCTTGAACGGGTAGGATTATAATAGCGCTATATAAATGAAGTATTGTTTGCAGGATAAGGAAGACCCATGATCCGTTGAGATAGATTATTTTACGGGGTGGAAAGGAAACGAAAAGCTCTCTAATGAATTTTGAAATTATTTATTGAAAGGAGAGTTTTTTTGCAAAAAGTATTAAACCAAACGGGGAGAAGAATAAAATCTTTGTCCTCTGATGAAATCAAGCTTGATAAGCAGATTAAGAAAGTGTTAGCGTGCAAGCCTATTCTTTCGCGTATTCTACTTGAAGTTGTTGAAGAATGCGAAGGCATGACTCCTGAAGAAGTGGAAAGATGCATCGAAGGAGAAGTGCTGGTTGCAAGACTTTTTGTCGAGCCGGGATTCACAAATTCTGAAATCATCGCAGGTGAAAATCAAGAGGATTTCGAGCTTGGAGAAGGGCTGGTAACATACGATATTAGAACATCGTTAATTATTCCTAATAAAGGTGGGGAATCCGAACGTCATTATATTAAAATACTTATTGATGTTGAAGCACAGAAAGATGATACGCCTGGATATCCCATCTCACTTAGGGCGATGTTCTACTGCTCGAGGATGGTGTCATCGCAGTTGGGAACGGAGTTTGACAATCGCACAAGCGATAAGGAGAAATACGGCAACTTAAAGAAAGTATACTCAATATGGATATGCACTGAAACAGCCCAAAAACGAGCAAACACCATTGAAAAGCTTTCAATCAACAGAGAGTTTCTTGTCGGACGGCATGACGACGAAGAACGCTACGATTTAATGACTGCCATTATTATAAATATTAGCAAGACTCATAATACTGGCGGGACCGATAATGAGTTGATTTGTATGCTGACAGACCTTCTGAATGAGGATATGAGTGCAGATGACAAGATTGATATTCTTGAGAACAGATATCACATTCCTATGACAGAAGAGATTAAAGAGGAGGTAGATGAAATGTTAGCTTATACGGCAAATATTAAAAAGCAAGGCGAAGCAAAAGGCAGGGCTGATGGTATGGCCGAGGGCATATCTGAGGGTCAAATCAAATTAATTGCCGCTACAAAAGATGCCCGTGCTGGCCTTTCATACGAAGACCTCGTAGCAAAGTATGGGGAGGAGACGGCAAAGAATGCTCTTCTTATGAAGTAGCAAAAACAATTTTTACCCATGATTCAAGGCGCACTCTTCGGAGTGCGCTGATTTATTTAACGCCCAGTTGATTGTATTCTTGAATGGGAAGGATTATAATAGCGCCATATAAAATAATTATTGTATTGTTGTTTGCATGAAAAAATTGGCCCAGGCTTCATTGAGATAGATTATCTTCGTGGAGTGGGAAGGAAACGAAAAGCTCTCTTAAAACCAGGGGTGTTGAAATGCACCTACGTTACTTGGGAGAGGCTGTGTCTCTCCTGTAAATTATGTTGTACTTACTGAAAGGAGAGGTTTATTGGGCCAGAAAGATTTAACAGAAAAAATCCTTGAGGACTATGAAGATGTATTTGCTGATATTGTAAATGGTCTTCTCTTCAAGGGAGAGCAGAGGGTTAACCCGTCCGATTTAAGAAGTGGAAATGTGCATTCGCAGTACAAGGCCGATGATTTGAAGCTTCATGAGCTCGAAAGAGATGTCACTAAGGATTGGGTTCGTTCAAATGTCAGGATTACCGTCACTGGACATATCCTAAGACACTAAAAGAGGTCATAGATATCCCTGACGGACTATATGAGTATGTGAATGATTTCAAGATTCATGTCTTTGAAATAGCATGGCTCTCTGAAGAGGAAATCAGCAGGTTCACAAGCGACTTCAGGATTGTAGCCAATTTCTTTGTGAACAAGAGGAAGAATACGGATTACATTCCCGACGACCCCATGGAAATCGATCATGTTGACGAAATCCTCAAGTTGCTGTCGGTGATGACAGGAGACAATCGTTATGAACAAATACTGGCTGCGCCAGAGAAAGGGCAGGTGAAGAACATGTGCGATGTAGCTGAAAGACTTGAGAAAATTGGCATAGCTAAAGGCATGGCTGAAGGCATGGCTGTATTGATGGCTGCTATAAAAGATGCCCGTGCTGGCCATTCATATGAGGACCTTGTGGCTAAGTATGGCGAGGAAGTAGCGAAAAATGCTCTTCTTATGAAGTAGCAAAAACAACTTTTTTCCATGATTCAAGGCGCACTCTTCGGAGTGCGCTGTTTGTTTTGTTGGGAATGTCTTTTTAGCCGCCTATCGTATGATTAAAATGTTTAACGTCCAGTTGATTGTATTCTTGAATGGGAAGGATTATAATAGCGCCATATAAAATAATTATTGTATTGTTGTTTGCATGAAAAATTGGCTCATGCTTCATTGAGATAGATTATCTTCGTGGAGTGGGAAGGAAACGAAAAGCTCTCTTAAAACCAGAGGTGTTGAAATGCACCTGCGTTACTTAGGAGAGGCTGTGTCTCTCCTGTAAATTATGTTGTACTTACTGAAAGGAGAGAATTATTGAGTCAAAAAGATTTATCAGAAAAAATCCTTGAAGACTACGAAGATGTGTTTGCAGATATTGTAAATGGTTTTCTGTTCAAGGGTGAGCAGCGAGTTAATCCGTCAGATTTAAGAAGTGGAAATGTGCATTCGCAGTACAAGGCCGATGATTTGAAGCTTCATGAGCTCGAAAGAGATGTCACTAAGGATTGGGTTCGTTCAAATGTCAGGATTACAGTCTATGGACTAGAAAACCAGACGAAGCCAGAGAAGAACATGATTCCGAGAGTATTTGCTTACGAAGGCAATTCCTACAGAAGCCAGCTTTTAGCAAATGCTTCAGAAATCCCAGCGCCGGTTATTACTCTTGTGTTATATTTCGGCACAGATAGGCACTGGTCATATCCCAAGACACTAAAGGAAGTTATTCGCATTCCCGATGGACTATATGAGTATGTGAATGATTTCAAGATTCATGTCTTTGAAATCGCATGGCTCTCTGATGAGGAAATCAATAGGTTCACAAGCGACTTCAGGATTGTAGCTAATTTCTTTGTGAACAAGAGGAAGAATAAGGATTACATTCCCGACGACCCCATGGAAATCGACCATGTTGACGAAATCCTTAAGCTGCTGTCGGTAATGACAGGAGATAATCGTTATGAGCAAATACTGGCTACGCCAGAGAAAGGGCAGGTGAAGAACATGTGCGATGTAGCTGAAAGACTTGAGAAAATTGGCATAGCTAAAGGCATGGCTGAAGGTAGAGCTGAAGGTAGAGCCGAAGGTAGAGCTGAAGGAAGAACTGAAGGAAGAACTGAAGGCATGGCTGTATTGATGGCTGCTATAAAAGATGTTCGCGCTGGCCTTTCGTATGAGGACCTTGTGGCTAAGTATGGCGAGGAAGTAGCGAAAAATGCTCTTCTTATGAAGTAGCAAAAACAACTTTTTTCCATGATTCAAGGCGCACTCTTCGGAGTGCGCTGTTTTCTTGTTGTATTGTGCATGTCTTATAATATTCTCATTGAAATGATTTTTTGGTATAATAAAGCATTATTGTGTAAATGAAGGGTGATAATGCCCCTATTTGGAGATAGAATTTATGATGACTCTTGAAGAGAGATTTGTAGAACTGTATATTAATTCTTTTCGCGACTGGAAGCCGAATAAGTCGGTTTCGCTTGTCCGGAAAAAATGGAAGAAACACACGGACATACTTTTTGACCAGATTGAACAGGCAAGCACGCCGAACAACCTGAGGAACGCCATTGCGGACATCAGGAAGGACTATTATTGTCTGGGAGATTCGTCCCTTTCAAAGGCTGAATCGCAGCGCCGGCGTAAGGTGTTGAGAAGAATTGTAGTTGCACTGGTTGAGAAGGAACTTATGTTCCTTAGGAAACGTCATTCAGAGGAGGCAATCGAATCCTTTTACCAGGAACTGTCACATGACAGGAAGCTGGCCGCCAGGGCCATCTCCATCGAGGAGAAGTTCAGGTCGCTCGATACTGGAGTGATTGCTGAGCAGATTGCTTCGATGGTTCAGACGGATCCTACCGTCGAGTTCCCTAAAACAAGAGAGATGAGCAGGAGGTTCCACCTGCATCTCGGACCAACTAATTCTGGTAAGACCTATGACAGCATCCAGAAGCTCAAGGAAGCACAGCACGGCGTGTATCTTGGACCGCTTCGTCTTCTTGCCCTTGAGATATATGATACCCTGACAGATGCGGGAGTTCCCTGCTCTATGCTGACAGGTGAGGAGCATATCTACGTTGAGAATGCGAGGGTTGTGTCACAGACAATCGAGACTCTTGATATCGGAGAGCGATATGACATTGCTGTTATTGATGAGTGCCAGATGATTGAGGATGATTCCCGTGGACATGCGTGGTCGAGAGCTGTGCTTGGAATCATGGCTGAGGATATTTATGTCTGTGCTTCGGCTAATGTGAAGGACCTTCTCATTGGGATAATCGAAGCCTGTGGAGATACCTGGGATGTCACTACCCACGAGAGAAAGACCAAGCTTGTTGTGGAGGACGAGCCCGTCAGCCTTGAGAATAAGGAGATAAAAAATTATATCCAGAAGGGTGACTGTCTTATTGCATTTTCCAAAAGGGCGGTTCTTGATCTTGCGGCGCGACTCGAGATGGCTGGCTTCAAGGCAAGCGTGATTTATGGAAAGCTTCCACCTGAGACAAGAAAGCGTGAGGTTGCAAGGTTCACCAGCGGTGAGACAGAAGTGGTTGTTGCGACAGATGCAATCGGAATGGGCGTGAACCTTCCAATCCGAAGAATAATCATGACTGCATCAAGGAAATTTGATGGTCATGAGGTACGACCTCTTGAACCCAGTGAGGTTCTTCAGATAGCTGGTAGGGCAGGACGATTCGGGATATATGATGAGGGACTCGTGACCTCGTCCCTGCCTAAGTTCAACAAGGATCTCAAGTATATGCTGAGTCATGACCTTCCGCCTGTGACCAGGGCAAGGCTTGGCTTCCCCAATGTACTTCTCACTCTTGAGGGAAATCTTGATGTGATCATCAGGACCTGGGAGGGAATCAAGGCAAAGCCTCCCTATGAGAAGATTTCAACTGAGGAGATGATTGTCCTCTACAATACCCTGAAGCTTGCGAGCCGTAATTTTACACAGGTTCCTGAGGGCGATGACAAGGAAGTTCTTTACGGTATGATTTCGGTCCCCTTAGATGTAAAGAATACTACTGTAGTGGAGCAGTGGATATATTACTGCAAGACATATGTTGAGGATACCAGACTTGCATTCCCCGAGCTTCCTGCGGGAAGGCGCGGTAAGGAACTCGAGAGATATGAGGATTACTATAAGCTTCTTGATCTCTACCACCTGTTCTCCAATCACATGGGCAAGGAACTTGAGGAGGATAGGCTTCTTGCTGAGAAGGAGCGCTGCGAGGCCAGAATCGAGGAAATCCTTGCTGGCAGCAAGAACGGATTCGTTCGTCGCTGTATGTACTGCAGGAAGCCTCTTGACATCGACAGTACCTTCCGCGTGTGTGATGAGTGCCACAGCATGAGGTACAGAGGGATTAAACTGTATAGGTAGGGCGTGAACATCGAGGCTTTATGATTGTGGGTCTTGGGTTGCCTTCGGGGATGGCTTGCGGTTTGTCTTCGGGGTTGCTTCGGTTTGCCTTGGGGTTGCTTCGGTTTGCCTTGGGGTTGCTTCGGGGGCTATGTGCTATTAGAAGAATCCTGCATTTTGCACATACGAGATTTCTTGGGGATTATGTGCTATTGGTAGGGCTTTGCTCCGTGCACATAAGAAATTTCCTTGTGTTGATCCGGGATTATGTGCTACTTTGGGAACTGTTCGAATTGCACATAAGAAGCATCTTTAGGGTTATGTGCTATTACATGAACCTTGCTTTTCGCACATAAGAAGTATCTTGGAGATTATGTGCTATTATCAGAACCCTACTCATAGCTCATAAGAAGTTTCCTTGGAAGTGACTCGGGAATATGTGCTATTCGGGGAGAGCAGCTTTCTGCACATAAGAACCCCCAAAAGAGGAAACCGCAGAAGAATCCTCAGAAAGTGCGGCCTCAGAAAAGGAAGCCTAAAAAAGAAGATAAAAAATAAAAAGAGCTATTGACATCGGTAGCTCTTTAATATATAACAATATATGAACAGATATTCAAATGTTCAAATAAACAATTCTTCAGATGAGTAGAAGCTTGAACGCAGATAAGCGAAGCGGATTGCGAATGTCCGCTTTACTGATTAGCACATCAGATGAAGGTTGTAGGAAAAGGAAAAGGGAGTGTACTGACGGAGGGTACAGACATGGAAGAAAGGAA
>DCHL01000047.1:0-23296 GCA_002317595.1 Lachnospiraceae bacterium UBA1753
GCGTAGTTCTGGAATACCATTGCGATATCACGGTCCTTAGGCTCAACATCGTTGACAACTCTGTCACCGATCTTAAGCTCGCCTGAAGAAATCTCCTCAAGACCAGCAATCATACGAAGTGTTGTTGACTTTCCACATCCAGAAGGTCCAACGAAGATGATGAACTCCTTGTCTGCAACCTGAAGGTTGAAATCCTTAACTGCCTCGAAGCCGTTAGGATAAACTTTACATACATTTGTTAATGATAAACTTGCCATTTTCTCCTCCTAAAAAAGAAATATATAATTTAAAAACTGAAATCAGTATATCAAAGGGCCTTTATTTTTTCTATTCGATGATTGCACAATGATTTTTATCTTCTTTATGCAAGTTGACTAATCTTCATTTTCATTAATTGGATGATTCTTAGTCTCCTCATAGTAAGCAATCTGATTCTTACCACGCTTCTTCGATAAATAGACGCCCTTATCTGCAGCCTTGTAGATTTCCTCAAAGCTTGATCCATCCTGAGGGTACAGTGCCACACCGATACTTGCGGTTACTGAATACTTTACATAGTCACCAGCCTGGAAATCCTTAAAGAATCCAAGCAGCCTCTCAATCTCTCTCGTCTGCGCATCCTTATCAGATACGTTCTTGAGATACACGATGAACTCATCTCCACCGATTCTTCCGATGATATCAGAAGACCTGAACTGGTTCCTGAGCCTTACACCAAGTGTTGAGAGGACCTGGTCTCCAAAAGCATGTCCCATGGTATCGTTGATTTTTTTGAAATTATCAATATCGAGGACAAAGAGCATTCCTGGCTCTGTGCTTCCTTCACCATCAATATAATCCTGAATATGGCGTTCAGTTGCTATCTTATTCAGAAGTCCCGTCAGCAGGTCCGTCTCCGCCTTACTCTGAAGTTCTTCGTTTTTCTTTTTGTAAAGTGCCTTGCTGAAAAGATTAAGCAGGAGGACTACTCCAAAGAACAGGAACAGCGCAACTATCATCTTGACAAGGACCTTCTGTGTCGACCTGTAATTTCTTCTCTGAAGTCTTGCAAAATAATCAGAGGTATATATCTCAAGCACATACCAGTCGTTGGTTCCAACAATCCTGTAATTCAGGAACTTCTCCCTGCCATCAATCATTACAAACTGCTGTCCGCTCTTTCCGTTATCAAGGTTCTGCTTCAGCTTTCTCTGTGCCTCATCCTCACTTGCACCCGCAACATCAGAGATATAGGAATAGAGGTTCTGGCCATTTTCCATGACAGTCTTACCTACAATGGAAGCCAGAGTTCCATCATTTTTCATGAGGGCATATACAGTCTGCCCATCATGCTCACTTGTCCTTGGCAGTCTTGCGAACTGGTCGGCTGGATATGAAAGACACAGGACACCCCGCACGCTTCCTCCATTGGAAATAGGCGCATAAAACCTTATTGTGCTGCTTCCTTCTTCGTCAATCTCGATATCTGAAATTGTCTGAACTCCAGAAAGCGCTTCTGCATAATACACATCCTGCCATACATCAAGGCTGTTGCCCTTGATATCCACGGCAGCACCTGTAGAGTCTGCGATAAATCCATAAGTAGCGAAGGAAGAATCCACAGCAGCCTGAAGCTTATCAACTCCTCCGATAAAAAGATTATCAGCATCCTGTGCAAGTATGACTGAAGTTGTAGTCGCAGTCTGGTTAACTGTTGCTATGTTCTTGGAAAACGAATAAACCAGCTTGTTTGCATGCTCCTCTAACTCATCCTGAACAGCACTTGCCGCTTCTTTCTTCATTTGTGAACTGTAAGTCAGCAGGACGATAAGAAAGTATGCAAACAGCAATATTGTCGCAATTATCCATGCCGTAAATTGATTTTTATTTTCTCTTTTTTTCTTTTTCAAGAATCTGCCCTCTCCCTGTTATTTCTCTTCATCTATTATTTCCGGAGCATTTCCCGATGTCTCCTCTGCCTTATCCTCTGAAGGAATCAGCAGGTCAAATATTTTTACATAAATATGTGAAGTTGCAAATGCAACCCCTGAACCACCCAGGAGTATCATTACAATAAGCAAGTAAGGAACCATGACAACTACCGCCCATGGTATGACAATCATAAGTGCAAGAAGCACAGTATAAGGAATCTGAAGTACTGCCAGCATCAATGCATTCTTGATGGTGTTCAGGGTTGTGTTATCAAACTTGGCCAGAAGAGGAAATACATAAATCAGGATAAGACAATATATGATTCCCATGGCATAAAGAACGACAGTCGCAACCTTGAAGAAAATACCCTGCTCTGCACCAAACACACTGATGTCAATGTAGAGAATTACCGCAAATGCAACCGCTATCATCCAGATTACCGTCGCCTGAAGGAGATTCCTTCTGAATGAGTGGAAGAAGCACTTTGTTATGTATGACTCCTCATTACGCACCATCTTCATGGTGGTGTAATACATAGCAGTGGTGGATGCACCGATGGTAACAATCGGAATACAGCATACAAACCACAGAATATTGAGCCAGATCAGGTCTGCCATCTTATCTATAGTTCTAAAAAATCTGTTTTCAGGATTGAAAATTGCATTCATCGTGCATCCTCACTGTAGCAATAGTATTATTTATTCCTTTGTAATAACAGGAAACAGAGACTTTACTGTAGGGTAAATCTGTGCAAACTTCTTGTACTGCTTGTCGTACTTAGCAGCAAGTTCAGCATCTGGCTCAACTGTATCAACAATCTTGACAAGCTTAGCACATGCATCCTCAACAGAAGCATACTCTCCGTTTGCAACAGCTGCAAGAATTGCTCCGCCGTATCCGGGACCCTCTTCACTCTCAATGACATCAACCTTGACATTGAGTACATTAGCGAAAATCTTCTTCCAGAGGGGGCTCTTTGCTCCACCACCACAGATCTTGGTCCTCTCAATATTGATTCCAAGAGACTTCGCAACCTCAAAGGAATCACGCATTGCAAATGCAACACCCTCAAGGACTGCCTGTGTCATATCTGCTCTTGAAGAATCCATTGTAAGACCAATGAATGTTCCACGAGCATAGGGGTCATTGTGAGGTGATCTCTCACCCATAAGATAAGGCAGGAAGTAAACGGTATTCTCACCAAGCTTCTCGATTGCCTTCTGCTCTGCTGCATAATCCTTTGTTCCGATGATCTCATCCATCCACCACTTGTTACATGACGCAGCCGAAAGCATACATCCCATAAGGTGGTAATGTCCGTCTGCATGTGCGAATGCATGAAGGGCATTGTTCTTGTCTACGCCGAAATCCTTGCTTGAAATGAAAATTGTTCCACTTGTTCCAAGTGAGATGTTGCAGTTTCCATCTCCTACAGTACCAGTTCCTACTGCTGCTGCAGCATTATCGCCAGCACCCGCAACAATCTTGACTGTCTCAGGAAGACCAAGCTCGGCTGCAATCTCAGGAAGAATTGTGCCTACTGTGTCATAAGACTCAAAGAGCTTAGGAAGCATCTCTTCCTTTATGCCACAGATATCACACATCTCCTTAGACCATTTCTTATTCTGTACATCCATAAGGAGCATTCCTGAAGCATCCGAGTAATCAGAGCAGTGAACACCGGAAAGCTTATATGCAATATAATCCTTAGGAAGCATAATCTTCTGGATCTTTGCGAAGTTCTCAGGCTCCTTATTTTTTACCCAGAGTACCTTGGGTGCTGTGAATCCTGTGAACGAAATATTAGCTGTGTATTTTGAAAGCGTCTCTTTTCCGATTTCGTTATTGAGGTAATCATTCTCCTCCCATGTACGTCCATCGTTCCAGAGGATTGCAGGACGGATTACATTATCCTCAGCATCGAGGATTACAAGACCGTGCATCTGACCACCAAAACTGATGCCTGCAACCTCCGACTTATCGCACTCAGATGTGAGCTCCTTGAGTCCATCCATAACAGCGCTCCACCAGTCCTCTGGCTTCTGCTCAGACCAGCCGGGATGAGGGAAATACAGAGGATACTCCCTTGAGACAATCTTCTCAATCTTTCCATCAGCAGCCATAAGAAGCATCTTTACTGCACTGGTACCTAAATCAACACCGATATATAACATTTAATACCCCTTTCTCCGGTCTCCCCGGATTAAAAATAATTACCTTTATTATAGACCAAATTCACACATTAGCAAATCGGAATTAGAAATCAGAATTCCAGCTTCATAGGCGTGTAAATTATGCCATTTTCCTGAACCTGACAGCCCTCATCAACAAATCCAAGGTGATGATAGAATTCCACAGCATAGGGCGAAGAATGCACTGTCATCGTCCCACTTCCCATATTCTCTGTAAGGTACTGTACCATAAAGCCCACAAGCGAAGTCGCTATTCCTCTGTGATGATACCTCTCATCCACAAACAGAATGGACAGGAATGTCCCGCTTCTCAGTCCGCATATTCCGACTATCTCTTCTCCGTCAAAGGCACCGAATGCAATATACTCTCCCTGGAGAAACAGGCTTTCCAAAAGCGGGCTGGTTACAAACTTATAAAAGTTTGCCACACCCTCAGGGCCATATTCCACTGACTCATACTTTAGGAAAGTCTTCCAGGCAAGAGCCATGGCAGACGTCCATTCATTCTTTTTCAGCCTTCTGATATCGATGCTCACTTGCCAAACAATCCCTTAAAGAAACCAGATATCTTCTCAACCATGTTTGAGAAGAACTTTCCTACTGTTTTCTTAATAATTACTGCGGTTCCGCCTTCAGTCATCTCCTCAAGGTCTTCAGCTGAAAAGTCGGTTCCAAACTTTGAATACAGATCTTCTGCCTGCTCAAGCAGTGTACCGTAATCAAGACCAAGCTCCTTAATCTTGAGCATAAGGTCGACGATTTTCTTTATCTCTTCTTCCGTAAGGTTTGCTCCATATTTTTTCGCAGCCTCCCTTACAGCTTCGTCAATCTCTTCTTCTGTGTTCAGGTCCTTTCCCGCAAGCTCTGCCTTGATAAACGCAATCAGCTCAGAAACCTGCTCAGAATCACCAAGGGCCTCAGAGATTTCTCCGGTTGTGACAAGCTCATTAAGGGCCGTATCGATTGCATCCTCTGTCACCTTATTACCGCTCATGTCCTCATAGGCCTTAAGGGCTCCGATGAGGGCGGCAGTTCCAGAAATGGATGTGGGTCCGACAACCATGATGTCAGCATTTTTTACTCCTGCAGTCAGAAGGGCATTCCTGTACATTCCAACTGTGCAGTAGTTGATATTCTGAGTCTTAACCTGAACACCATACCCTTCAGGTGCCTGTCTCACCAGAACCGAGGAGAGCGCTCTTGTTCCAATAACAGCCGGGTCAACATACTGGTCAAGGTACTGGTGCTCCATGGCATTTGTGATATAGACAATGTTGTATGTAGACAGGTCCTGTCCTGCGAGTCCCATGAGGGAGAGCACAGTAGCAAGCTGCTCCTGTGACAGGTCCTGTCCTAATGCCAGATATGGCTTTGACTGCGGGGCGGACTTTTCTGCAGAATTATCCTGGGAGCCACCAACCACGATAGTCGGAGTGTCATCAGACTTTTCGCTGGAAGAATCACCCCAGTTTATCTCTGTCACAGTCTCAGCCATGACAGGACTGATGCTTCCCATAACCATAAGTCCTGTCAGACATAATGCAATTATTCTTTTTATTCCAAATCTTCTCATATGATACCTACTAATATTATGCCGAAATCTATCAGCAGATCTCAGCTCCGCTCGGCATATTGCTCTCAGGTGTCATGATAGCCAGCTTGCCCTCTGCATCCTCGGCACAGAGAATCATTCCCTGTGACTCAACGCCTGCCAGTGTTGCAGGCTTGAGGTTTACGAGAACCATTACCTTCTTTCCAACCATGTCCTCAGGTGAGTAAGTTGAACGGATTCCAGATACAATCTGCTTAACCTGGTTTCCAATCTTAACCTGTGAGCAGAGGAGCTTCTTCGACTTCTTTACTGCCTCACATGCAATGATCTCACCTACAGCGAACTGACACTTTGCAAAGTCATCAATTGTGATTTCTTCCTTGATTTCAAGCTCCATAACGGGCTCTTCTTCCTTTGCAGGCTCTTCATCGGCAACAGGAGGGAACATCTCCTCAACCTTTGCCATTACCTCATTCACATCGAGTCTTGCAAAGAGAATCTCAGGCTTCTCTGTAACCTTGGTTCCAGATACATATCCACCGAACTCTGCAAGCGCATCAAGGTCTCTCTTCTCTGAAGAAAGCTGCGCAAGGACCTTCTCAGATGTCTCAGGCATGAATGACTCAAGAAGGATTGCTCCGATTGTAATTCCTTCAACAAGGTTATACAGAACTGTAGCAAGTCTGTCCTTCTTATCCTCATCCTTTGCAAGCGCCCAGGGCATTGTCTCATCAATATACTTATTGCAGCGCTTGAAGAGGTTGAAGATCTCTGTCATTGCATCTGCAACTCTGAGCTCGTTCATCTTGCCAACAACCTTATCCTTTGTTGAAGTAACAACGGCCTTAAGGTCTGCATCAACGTCCTCACACACATTCTTATTCTCAACAACTCCGCCGAAATACTTGTTGCTCATTGATATTGTTCTGTTCACAAGATTTCCGAGTGTGTTCGCAAGGTCTGAGTTAAGTCTCTCAACCATGAGCTCCCAGGTAATGACACCATCATTCTCAAAAGGCATCTCATGAAGCACGAAGTATCTGACTGCATCAACTCCAAAGAAATCAACAAGAGTATCAGCGTAGAGTACATTACCCTTTGACTTACTCATCTTTCCATTTCCCTGAAGAAGCCAGGGATGTCCGAATACCTGCTTAGGCAGGGGCTCGCCGAGTGCCATCAGGAAAATAGGCCAGTATATTGTATGGAAACGGATTATATCCTTACCGATAAGGTGAAGATCTGCAGGCCAGTACTTTCCATACTGCTCTGTGCTGTTTCCATCTGCATCATAACCAATACCTGTAATATAGTTGGTAAGGGCGTCAAGCCATACGTAAACGACATGTCTCTCATCAAAAGAAACTGGGATTCCCCATTTGAAGGATGTACGAGAAACGCAGAGGTCCTGAAGTCCGGGAAGAAGGAAATTGTTCATCATTTCATTCTTTCTTGAAACAGGCTGTATGAATTCAGGATGAGTGTTGATATGCTCAATAAGTCTGTCAGCATACTTGCTCATTTTGAAAAAATATGCCTCTTCCTTCGCCGGCTTAACTTCTCTTCCGCAGTCAGGACACTTGCCGTCAACAAGCTGTGACTCTGTCCAGAATGACTCACAGGGCGTACAGTACATTCCCTCATACTCACTCTTATAGATATCTCCCTGGTCATAGAGCTTCTTGAAAATCTTCTGAACCTGTGCCTCATGATAGTCATCAGTTGTCCTGATGAATTTGTCATAAGATGTTCCCATCAGGTCCCAGATATCCTTAATCTGGCCTGATACATTGTCAACAAACTCCTTGGGAGTAATTCCTGCATCTGCAGCCTTGAGCTCTATCTTCTGTCCATGCTCATCTGTTCCTGTCTGAAAAAATACATCGTATCCTTCCTGCCTTTTGAATCTTGCAATAGCATCTGCAAGAACTGCCTCATATGTGTTTCCGATATGGGGCTTACCAGATGTGTAAGCAATTGCTGTAGTTATATAATATGGTTTTTTATCTATCATTTTTTCCTCCTTTTTTGAGAAAACCTCACATCATCGTAGCACAGCCACTCTTCAAATTCAAGGAACGCCCTCAGGCGTCAGCCTTCTTAATAGTGATGGCTCCCAGCTCCATTCCAGACTGTCCAAAGTAGATATCAATGTAATTCTCAACAGCTACATTGATTTCTGTATCCATGGTGATTTCCTTCCACTCTCCGCCTGTACCAAAGAGTGTGAACGCACCCTTGATGGTATTGTTAACAGAGAATGTGAGGTTAATCTGTGACAGCTCAGGCAGGAACGACCTCACCTTGAATGTCAGCTGATATGTTCCCTTTGTCTTAATTGTGAGCCTATACTGAAGCTTGGTTCCTGCATCTGTGCTGGCTCCATCAAGTGAAAGGCTGCATTCCTTATCTGCATCTACGGTCTCTGGCTTCATGACAATGAGTGTCTCACCGTCCTTCTCAGGCCTGTCTATCTCTTCCCACTCATTTTCCTTGCCAAGATACTTATACATTACAGGCGAGCGCATAATTACATTGCAGATATTTGCTGCACAGCGAAGAAGTTCTCCTCTTGTAATTTTTCCCGCATCAAGCCATTCCCGCATGTTGTCATTGTTGCTGTTCGTCTTGGAATCGCCAACAACCATGTAGACATCATTCTGTGCTCTTACCATAGGGCCGACGTTCTGACGAGACCCGTCTGCTTTGATGGGGTCGAGTTCATCCGAACCCTTTGCTGCCCAGTCTGTCATGACAAGACCATCGTATCCCCACTCGCCTCTTAAAATAGTGGTGAGAAGGTCATAGTTCGATGCTGTCCATGTACCGTTGACTGGTCCATAGCTCGACATGATACAGTACGCACCGCCGTCTCTGACTGCCATCTCAAAGGCCTTAAGGTATATCTCCCTGAGAGCCCTCTCAGAAATCACGGAGTCTGCACTGTGGCGCTCTGTCTCCTGATTGTTTCCCGCAAAGTGCTTACAGGTACCTGTAACGCCCATCGTCTGCATTCCCTTAAGTTCGGAAATCGCCATCTGTCCGGTAAGATATGGATCTTCTGAAAAATATTCAAAATTTCGTCCATTCAGAGGGTTTCTGTGGATATTAAGTCCAGGTCCTAAGAGGGTATCAATCTGGTTTATACGAAGCTCCATTCCCTCAAACACATATATCCTGTTGACGAGCTCAATATCGAAAGTACACGCGAGGAGTGTGCCGCTTGGAATGGAGAAAGCCATTGCTCCTGTATCCATTCTGATTCCTGCAGGTCCATCAGCGCACCCAAATACAGGAATACCAAAGTACTCAAGCTCCTTTGTCACGCCTCCGATTGCACCGGCAATACCTGCAGTAACCTTGGGTGAACACATTCCTTCACCCCTTAACATCTCAATGAGGTCATCATCAGACAGCTGGGAGAGGAACTCCTCCATCATGATCTTTCCGTTAGCGACATCCACCAGCTTATATCCCTTATCACCGGCATAAGCTCCCACAACTGGACGTCTCTCATTTATCCTCTTTCCAATATCTGTCTGACGCCTTAAAACAGGCTCATAGTTCATCCGCTTTCCGTCAAATACCATTCGCTCAAATGGCTTTGTCGGGGCCAGTGCTTCCTCGAGTCTCTTTACCACATAGAGTTCTGACAGATTTGTGCTTCCTGCATACTCTGCACTGCGTACATTGTTTCCCACATAGAGCCTGTATTCTCCGGCTTCAAGCACAAAGCAGGATTTGTTTCCTGTAAGTCCTGTGTCGTCATATGATGCCATCTCATCAATTGTCAATTTGAAGAACAGGCGCTGTGACTTGCCAGGATGTAGAAGTACTGTCTTGGAAAACCTGATCAGGTTCCTGAGTGGCTTACCAAGAACTCCCATCGGAGGCTCATAGTATACCTGCACAACTTCTTTTCCTGCGCAGGAACCAGTGTTCTTAACATTTACAAAGAAGTGGATTTCATTTTCATTCAGTGTAAAGTCTGTCACTTCCATTGAAAAATCTGTGTAGGAAAGTCCAAATCCAAAAGGATACAGCACCTTGTCCTTCGCAACAGACTCAAAATACCTGTATCCGACATAGATGTCTTCCTTATATATGTTTTCCACCTTATCGCCAAAGCAGTCATAAGAAGGATAATCTTCAATTCTCTTTGCAATCGTATCAGACAGGTGTCCACAGGGCGTTACTTTTCCAGTGAGGACATCGGCAACACCATTTCCGCCTTCTACTCCACCCTGCCAGATATACATGACTGCCTGTGGTCCATACTTCTCAACCCAGCTCATGTCCATGATACTTCCAACATTGAGAAGCACAACTGTCCTGCTAAAGCGAGCACATACCTTGGCAAGAATATCCTCCTCATCATCAGTCAGAAGATAACTGCCCTTTTCATATCGTGCATCCTTGTCTTCGCCGGCACATCTTCCGAAAATTACAACGGCAATGTCTGACTCTGACGCAGCTTTGTCAACTATTTCATCTGAAAGGGGCATCTCCTCCTGGTAGAAGGGCTCCTGTGCCCAGCCTACTCCGGGATCAAAGGGATGTGTCTCCTCCCAGGTTCTGTATATTTCGAAAAGCTCCTCATTGATTGAGATATCTTCGCAGGCACGGAGTCCGTCAACTACGGAAACCTGGTAAGGAGTATTTACCATTCCGCCAGAACCAGCTCCAGTGCTGTAATAGTCAAGCTGTATCCTTCCAAAAACTGATACCCGCTCGCCTTTTCTGATTGGCAGTGTGTCGTTCTCATTACGAAGCAGTACCAGACCTTCTGCCGCTGCTCTTCTTGCCATTGCCTTATATTCATTCCAGTCAAAAATCTTTTTCATATATTCTTCAGTCCTCTATTTCAAGCAGTTTTTGATATACTTCTCTCTTGCCAATTCCTAAATCCCTGGCAACCATTTTCATGGCTTCTTTCTTGTCCATGCCCTGTGAAAGGTACATTTCCATATGCTTTTCAATGCCAAGCTCAGCAAAAGAAGCAGCCTTCTCTTCCTTTATCTCTTTAACATCCCTTCCTCTGATAATAAGAACACACTCTCCGCGAGGTTCTTCTTCCTCGTACCTCAAAATACATTCCCCGACTGTTGTCAGAAATGCTTCTTCATGCTTCTTCGTAAGCTCGCGGCAGAGAGTCATCTCACGTTCGCTGCCAAGGGCATCTTCGATATCCTTGAGCGTCCTTACAAGGTGGTGCGGTGCCTCATACAGAATTATCGTCCTTGTCTCATTCTTCAGTTCCTCAAGCAGAGCCTTTCGCTCCTTTTTGTCAGGAGGAAGAAATCCTTCAAAGCAGAATCTTCTTGTTGGCATGCCTGACAATGTGAGTCCTGTAATACATGCAGCAGGACCTGGAAGAGAAGTCACTGTGACTCCAGCCTTATGGCACATACTGACAAGAACTTCTCCTGGGTCAGATATTCCAGGGGTTCCTGCATCCGTGATAAGTGCAATATTTTTCCCCGAGAGCAGCTGGCCTATCAGATCATTGGCCTTGTCATACTTATTGTATTCGTGGTAGCTGGTCATTGGGGTATGGATATCAAAATGATTCAGGAGCTTAATGCTGTTCCTTGTATCCTCTGCTGCAATCAGATCGACTTCAGTCAGTGTTCTGACAACGCGGAAAGTAATATCCTCCAGATTGCCTATCGGTGTCGCACACAAATATAAAATTCCGCATTGACTGTTCTGAACCATAACTATTTCCTGATTTCAATATCCATATATATCGTAAATTTCCTGTGTGTACTTTCCTGGTTCCTCATACACAATCAGTGGCTTTTCCACAGTGAGTCTGGATCTTCCACCTCTTACCCCCTCAATCAGCACCATATTAGGTTCTTTATCAACATAGGGGTATACAAGCTGTAGTCGCTTGGGCTCAAGCTTCATGCCGGACATCAGATTCATGATCTCCGCCAGTCTGAACGGCCTGTGGACCATGTAAAAATGTCCTCCCGGCTTCAGTACTCTGGCAGCTGCCCTGATTACATCCTCGAGATTACAGCACACCTCATGCCTTGCAATAGCCTTAGGACTGTCAGGATTTTTTAGTCCATGTTCATTTATCATGTAAGGTGGATTGCTGGTTACCACATCAAAGGATGCTGCATCAAAAAGCCCATCTGCCTCTTTAATGTCTCCATGAATGATGTCTATTTTCCCAGAAAGACCATTGAGCTCCACGCTCCTTCTGGCCATATCCACGCTTTCTTCCTGAATCTCCAGCCCTGCAAAATAACTGCCTTCAGTCTTTGCTTCCAGCAGTATTGGGATAATGCCAGTCCCTGTCCCCAGGTCAAGCACTCTTCCTCCTGGCTTAACACTGGCAAATCCAGAAAGCAGAACAGCATCCATTCCAAAGCAGAACTTTCCCGGATCCTGTATTATCTTATATCCGTTGCGCTGCAGGTCGTCCAGCCTCTCACTGTCCTTTAGGTGCATTTTTTCCCTCTTTAGGACGCTGCTGACGGTTATTTTTTCCACCCTTATGTCCGTGGTAGTTTCCATCCCTGCGTTCCTTCTGACCTCTGTGCTTTTCCTTCTTCTCAGGCTTATCAGGAATATCTTCCTTCTCAAGAGCCTTCAGCTCCTCTGAAATCTCCTCACTGCCCTGGGCATCCTTATTCTTATCCTTCTTTGAGCGTCTGGGGCGGAATGAAAGTTCCTCAACAGGATATTCCAGTATCTCCTTCTCATCGCCCTTCTCAACAAGGATTTTTACTCTCTGCCTGAGGACATCTGTGCTCTGAACCTGTCCCTTCACACCATCTGATGCAACAACAAAGTCGTTTATTGCAGGAAGCTTTCTGTTAAGCTCCTCATATGTATCCTCTTCATTTTTCAGGCAGCACATCAGTCTGCCGCAGGTTCCCGAAATCTTTGTCGGATTGAGTGACAGATTCTGCTCCTTTGCCATTTTGATGGACACGGGTGCAAAATCTGACAGATAGCTGTGGCAGCAGAGTACTCTTCCGCAGATACCGATTCCTCCGAGAATCTTTGTCTCATCCCTTACACCAATCTGTCTGAGCTCAATTCTTGTCCTGAATACAGATGCAAGATCCTTTACAAGCTCTCTGAAATCAATTCTTCCATCTGCTGTAAAATAGAAAAGCAGCTTTGTTCCATCGAAGGTATATTCTGCATCAATCAGCTTCATATCAAGCTTGTGATTCCTGATTTTTTCCTTACATACCTGGAAAGCCGATCTTTCCTTTGCGCGGTTTGTGGCAGACTGCTCAATATCTTCTGGCGTCGCTACCCTGAGAATACTCTTAAGGGGCTGAACTACCTCTTCGTCCTCCACCATTTTGGGAGACATGACAACCTTGCCCATCTCTACGCCCCTGGCGGTTTCAACTATTACATAATTTCCGTGTTTAACGTCACATCCTGCCGGTGCAAAGTAATACACCTTGCCGGCAGTCCGGAATCTGACTCCAATTACCTCTGTCATATTTCTCCTTATCCGTTCTCGCGTATCGTCAGCAGCAGCAGTTCCATTGTCAGTTCAAAATTAACATTGGCATTTATTCTTGCCTTTGCTGTCTCGATTGCTTTGATTACTTTCTCTATTCCTTCATATGAACTCTGATCAGCCTGATTCTTGATGGATTTCAGTTCCTCCTTAAAGGTCATATCACCAACAGACTGTGTTGCCTTGTATAAGAGAACATCCCTGTACCAGATGGTCAGGATATCGAAAAAGTCATCGATATCGACCTTAAACTCAGCAAACTTCTTTACAGACTTCATAATCTCGTCAATTCCCATGCCATTAATATTCTTAAGCACGGCAACTGCCTCGTTCTTTATATCCTCAAAATCCTCTGAGCTTGCAAGCATCTTGGCACGTCCAAGATTACCCCTTGCAAAAGCAATACACATATCCGCCTGATAATCAGATACCTGTATCTGCTCCATAAGGTATTTTCTCATCTGCCTGTTCTCAACAGGTTTCATGTTGAGCTGTACGCATCTTGAGATAATGGTGGGCAGCAGCATCTGCGAATTGGTGGTAAGCAGCATGATTACCACATATGCAGGAGGCTCCTCAAGTGTCTTGAGAAGTGCATTCTGTGCCGCCTGATTCATCTTCTCAGCGTCATTTATGATATATATCTTCTTTCCATCACCGTAAGGCTTAATCTGGACATCCGATACAATCTGATTTCTTATATCGTCGACCGTAATGACGTTGGGTTTTTCATGAGTAAGCCTGATGATATCAGGATGGCTTCCGGCAATGGCCATCTTACAGGAATGACACTCATCACATGACTCATTTTTTCCTGACTCACAGAGAATTGCCCTGGCAAAATGTTTTGCCACAAATTCCTTACCAGAACCACGCTCTCCATTAATAATGTAGGCATGTCCCACCTGACCGGTCTCTATTGCTTTTCTGAAATGTTCTTTAATAGGCTCCTGCCCGATTATGTCATTAAATCCTGACATTTTGTCCTCCATTACATAAAGATATCAAGGAGCAGTCCTCGTATCTCCCCTATTCTGCTAAGTATGCCAATATGGTCCTTCTCATCCTTTACAAGCTCTGCAGCAAGCGCATCCAGCGTATCGTCTATCTTGCGAATTATTCCGTATACCCTATGACGGCCTCTTCTATCCAGAAAATTTTCTCTGGAAAACTCATGGGAGCGGGACAGGACTTCATTGAGGAACGATTTGATGAGAGTTCTGTATCTCTTCATATCCTTTATGTCCATATGCTTGGATATCCTGTTTCCCTGCTGCGTTATCTCCTCGACCATAGCCTGGAGCTGTGCCTCAAGCTGCTTGTCTTCGATGTGGCTTATCAGTGTGAACTTGAATGTCTCATCGCCCGTCTGCACTGGCGCCGTCTGAGTTATCGGCACGGGTGCCTGGACCTGATTAACCTTTATATCCATCTATATACCCTTTTATCTCGGTAATGACCCTTTCAAGGTCATCATTGTAGAAACGTCTGCCGATACCTGCCGCTTCTATTTTTTCCTCAGAAAAATCTTCCGCGTCAGCTAAATATCTCCGGCACAGTTCCTTGTACTTTGGCTCCGCCTGACTCATCTCACGGTCAAGAGCTCTCCTTAGTCTCACACCATCATCAAGCTCTATATATATCGGAATAAGTCTGTCCTCTCCTAAATTGTTTCTGATGGAAACATAGGATTCGAGCACTCCAATCATAATGAAATCCTTCTCCGATTTCGACAGCTCATCGTCCCAGACCGTGAAGTATCTCCATAACCCATGGACAGTATTGTATGCCCTGTCCTCAATGATTCTGCCCTCGCTTTTCAGCTGCTCAAAGCCTTCTTCGTCAACGAAATGATATTCGTTGCCCTCCTGTTCACCAGAGCGTATCGGCCTTGTGGTGTAGGGAACAATTCTCTCAATTCCCTCCGAATACTCCGAGCAGATTCTCTTATATATAGTGTCCTTTCCGGTTCCACTTTTTCCAAGAATGTAAAATATCCTACCCATTTATTACTCTGACTCTTCCCTCATCAATTCCACGAAGTACTACTCCGTCCCTCTCCATCCTCTCGATGGATTCTATTATTTCCCGGCTTATTATTTCACCTGGCGCAATCAGTGGAATGCCTGGTGGATATGAAAAAATAAAGTCCGCAGACACCATTCCTTCAGCCAATCCCACATCCCTCTCCTGACTATCCATCAGAAAAGCTTCTGCTATTGTCATCCTGCTTTCAGTAACCGGATAAATCAAATCCAGTCCGCCAGCTTCACCTTCACAGCCCACCACACTTCCATTGATGGAAATCAGCGCCTCCGCAAGTCTTTCAAGTCCGTCACTGCTGTCCATTATTGATGTCATTGCAAGCACATAGCCGCCTGCACTCATCTCCGTCTCAAGCAGGTAGTCTCTTCTCAGCATATCGGCAAGAGCACTTCCGCTAACACCTGCCCCTCTGCCGGAAATCACTATCTTTCCTATGTCGATGCCCGCTGCATATTTGCTTTCTCTCATTATTTCTGCCGCAGTAAGCACATGTAGCTTCTCAAGTCCACCTGTGATTTTGTAAAATCCATCAAGCCTCTTCTCATATTCCGCGAACAGCTTCTCCCCGTCCTTTTCAAGGATATCAAGGCATCTGTCGATACCAGCCATAAGAATGTAGGATGGGCTCGTACTCTGAAATGCGGACAGATAATAATTAAGCCTGCCCTCATCTATCAGACCCCTTCTGTAATGCAGCACGCCGCTCTGCGTAAATGCCGGCAAGGTCTTATGAAGACTCTCAATGGAAATATCCGCTCCGCTTCTTATGGCAGATTTCATTCCATATTTTTCTTCAAACGGAGTATACAGTCCAAAATGGGCTCCGTGGGCAGCATCGACAATAAGCGGCAGTCCGTATCTGTGACATACATCTGCAATCTCTCTTACTGGGGAAATAACTCCTTCGTAGGTCGGTGAAGTAATATACACCGCCGCTATTTCCGAATCCCCTGCAAGTATCCTCTCAACCTCCTCCGGAGAGAACGCGCCACAGATTTCATTTTTCCCAAGTGTCTCTGGGTAAAAATATTCGGTCCGGATTTTCCCAATATTCACTGCATTATATGCCGATTTATGGGAATTCCTACCCATCAGGAGTTTTCCACCTCTGCACATACAGGCCATTATTCCTGCCAGGACACCACAGCTGCTTCCGTTGACAAGAATCCTGCTCTCATCACTTCCCCACAGCTTTCTACATCTATCCTGCACATCTGAGATTACTCCCTGTGCCCTGTGAAGGTCATCCATCCCCTCAACTTCCGTGACATCAATCCCACGTATCTGCGAAAGTATATCTGACTCACCCTCAACTGCCCTTCTTTTATGCCCTGGCATATGAAGAGGGTACATGGATGAATTCATATTGTTGTAGAGTGCATCTGTCAGACTTCCCATTTCATTCTCCGAAAATTATTGGCCCTCGGCCGTCTGGGCTGCAGACGGATCAGCCAGCGTTCCGTCAGGATTCAGTATTCCTGCCTGAATAAGAAGCGCCATCTGCTGCTCAGGAGTAAGCTCTTCCGGCTCTTCCTTCACAGGTGTGTCCTTTCCACCATAAACAAGTACGGGGAAACGCTTTTCCATAATGTCATATATTATAGCAGCCTTTTCCTTTGGCAGGTTGATGCATCCATGAGAACCGTTGGTCACATAAATCTCCCCGCCAAATTCCTTTCTCCAGCTTGCATCATGCATTCCTACATTTCCATTAAAGGGCATCCAGTAACTAACAGCCGAACTGTAATTCTCTCCATTGAGCGTTGCATCCCTCTCCTTGTAGGTGATTGCATAGGCTCCTCTTGGAGTAGTGTTCCCCTTGTTTACACAGCCGGACACAAAATCTGATTCTTCAACAACCTCTCCGTCCTTATAAACCCAGAGATGCTGGTCTGTTAAGTTGATTTCAACATAACTATCGCCGTAATCATTTTCGCCGTATGAACTTGCTGTCGCATTATATACAGGGGTGCGCTCTCCGCTGTAGCCACTCTTAATTGCTTCAAGAAGTTCGGCTGCTTCTGTTGGTCTGTCCATCCACCAGCCGTAATCACCGCCGACGATATCAACAGTCTCCCCGTCATGTGTCTTCAGAGTCCTTGCTTTTCCAAAGGTGTCATACTTTCTTGACATTGAATTTACGAATTCCCTTACAAGTTCTTCGTTAAGGCTCACTTCTGTACCATCTACTGTGCACCACTCTTTTATCTGATTGCCATCCACAACAACCTTTTCATTCCCAAAGTTATACACAATATTTGCACTGCAGTACGCATTCAGGTTATTCATCAGCTTATTGAGAGTCGGATCATCACTCTTTATCTCTGCAGTTGTATAGCATTCGTCTGAAAGTGTAATCTCATTAACCAGAATGTCCACCGCATGCTCTATCTCACTGTATACGCGTTCCCTTATTGGTGTGCAACCAGGTGTCTCCGGAACAATCGCAAATCCATTCTCTCCAGCGGTCTCTGGAAGATATGCATTCTCAGGGACAACTATATTTTCCGCCTTGAAAAATGCCAGGTTATTAATAAGTGAATCCAGATTCTGTTTAGAGTAGCCAACAACCGTATCTGTCTCATATTCTGTTTCTTTTGTCAGATAGATTGGCCACAGAAAGGCATTCTGACTTTTCAGCAGATCCTCAAACTCTGTCCCAAACTCTGGCGTAAGGGATACATCAGCTGAAGAGATGATGTCTTTCACATTATTTCTTCCATAAACCGTAAGCTGATACTTTGAAGACTCTGCCTTAACTTCCTTTTCAAGGTCCTTCACCGTCTTCTGGTATGCAGGCTCACCATTTATCGTGGTATTAAATGCAAAATGGCTCGTGAAATATACAGCGACTCCCACATAGAAGACCACTGCAATTCCAAGAAGTGTCAGAAGGAAGAATGCCAAAAAACTTCCTATTCCAAATCCTGAGCTTTTCTTATTTTTCCCCTTTTTCCTCGAACGCCCTACATCCTTGTAGCCACCGCCGTTTTTCATCTGTTCTTACTCCCTATTTTGAACTGTCTTCTAACGTCGAAACATAATGATCCAAAAGATAATCATATTTTCCACGGTTCCAGTTGATAACTGTCCTTATCCTATCAAGCGAGAAGAGAGGTCCTTCTGTCATCTCGCAGATAATATCATAGTATTTTGCAAGATCCTCATCCTCGATGACATTCTCGCCATACATTACCGTCTCCCTATATCCTTCGGGAACAGCCCTTCTAAGATGTCCTATTCGCCATGTCTCCTGCTTTACTGCCGGAAGCTTGGACAGGAAGGGATCTCCGAGACAGTAGGTGTCATTCAGATAGATATCTGAATTGTAATACACTAAAATTCCTGCTGAATTCTCTGTGATATTACCAAGCCAGCCCTGTTCCCTTATCTCATCAACAGACTGATAATTCCAGGTATCTTCTATGCACATTCTTCCGTCTTTAATAAGCGAGCGCACATTCTGAAACAGTCCAGTTGTCGGAGAATAATATGCCCTCTCATCAGAGATTGCCGCAGCGGGCGCATACTGACCATTGACCAGATACTTTACTCCAATATTGGGAACAAATGTCAGGGCATATACTAAAGAGACAATCACCAGAACATTAAACGTCTTTCTGTACATTCCCGCCAGATTGAAATTGTGTCCCGCCATATCATTCATCATATGGATAATAGCAAACACGGATATCAGCATCATGACGGTAAAGTGACGTCCCATCATAAAGTCGCCACCGATATAAAGCACGTACATTCCATACAGCAGAACTCCAAGTGCTGTGTAGATGTTCTTCCAGATTCGGGTGATCACCGCCATCACTATCATTGCCACTGGCAAAATGAGGACCATCAGGTCGTTAAGGCCTGTATAGTACACATACCATATTCCCTTTTTAATATAATCCACTGTCGAAATATCTGTTCCTAGCTTCACGTAAGCTGTGTTTGGAACTGGAAATCCAAAATAGAACAGTGAAAAAATCTCCCAGATAAAGAACGGCGACAGGCCTATTATTGTCAGACCACAGGCTTCTAGGAATGTAACGTCCCTTCTCTTCATGAGATATACATACACAATCATTGGTATCAGCAGAAGAACAGCATCCATTCTTGCCATTGCAAGCGCTGCAAAAATTAATGCCAGCTTCAGCATCTGCAGGCCTGTAAATTTCTCGTGGTCGTAATAGACCTTAAGAAACCAGGCACAGAGGAAAAATAGCAGGCAGTTCTCAAGGCCTGACGTAGTATAACTGACGAATGCCGAACTTCCCACCAGGGCAAGAAATGCAAACAGCACCTGCTGAGTTGTCTTGCACACATGGTTTATCAGAATAATGAATGCCGCTGTCGAGAACAGCACGTTGACTGCAATCGATGTAAAGAACATTTCTCTGGTGAAAAAATATGCAAGGGCAACAATCAGTGTATACAGCGGACCTGTAGTAGCAGATGCCCTCTGTCCAATGTTATATACAAAGCCATCACCTTCAACAAGATGCTTCGCCATCACATACCCATGGTAGGAGTCATCACTCTGCCACGCCAGAAGGGTGATGATAAACACAAAGCACAGTGTCAGCACCAGCCTCAGCCAGTCAAGCTCTGTTTCCGGTTTTCTGATTATTCTTGATAATTTTTCCTTCATTAACTAATCTCTTTACTATTTTACCTTATTTCCCCGTGCAAATTAGTTTTTGCCATCACGGAGAATGTCCTTCTTCTTCAGGAACCTGTTATTCCATGCAGTCTTAAAGTACTTGAAGTTTGCAAAAAATGAATTCTGTGAAACTCCTTCTGTTCTTGCTGCCCAGTGTGCAGGTATCTCGATAAACTTTACCCCAAGCCTGATAGGCTTAAGAGCAGTCTCAAGAAAGAAAGGATGCTTAAGCTCTGTCCACTCGATGCTCTGCATCAGGTCAGTAGGAAACATTCTGAATGCATATGTAATATCTGTTAAATTAACAAAATAGAACAGTCCGATTGTTCTCTCAAATATCAGGTTGCAGACAAGCTTTACCTTGTTATAATGCTCAAATCCGCCGCCCTTTCTCCATCTGCTCGCAGTTATGATTCTTGATGGATGCTTCTTTCCATGCACAATGAACTCCTGGATAACTCCTGGATCAGTCTCAAGGTCACTTGACATCAGCACCACATGGCTTCCCTTAGCAAGGTCGAAGCCCTCACGAATCGCACCTCCGACAAATGGAAGTGTCTGATTGTGAATGTAGATTGGCAGCTTGGAGCTATATTCCTTTACAAGTTCTTCAGCAACCGCACGCGACTCCTTTGTTGTCCTGTCACACATGAGAATGATAAACTCTGCAAGATCTACCGTCTTACATGTTGATGCGATTGTATCTACTGTTTCCTTGAGCGAATAAGTCTCATCCATGGCGGGCAGCAGAATTGTTACATTTTTGAATTCTTTTGGCATTTTATCTATCCTTGTCTATATCCTTGACATCCAGTCAGCAAATACATCCTCAAGCGTCTCACGCATGGTATACTTCTGCACATATCCAAGTGCCTTAATCTTGGTGTCATCTCCAAGAAGAAGTGGTTCATCTGCAACTCTGAAAAGAGCAGGGTCTGAAACAACCTTTGCGTTTGTCTCAGAAATTTCAACCAGCATGTCAAGAATTTCCTGGATCTTGTATGCCTTATTGTTACAGATATTTATAGGCTCACCAGGATTTCCCTTCTCAAGCAGAATCCTCATTGCAGCAACACCATCGCGCACATCAATAAAATCTCTGGCACTTGTCAGATTACCAACATGAATCTCAGGTTCCAGCACGCCCTTCTTAATAAGAGCCAACTGCCTTGCAAAGTTCTGAATTGCAGTTGCCGGTGGATGACCTGTTCCCACATGAATAAACATTCTTGGCAGAAATACCTTAAGACCAAAATTCAGGAAATACTGTCTTCCAAGCATCTCAACCCCAACCTTTGATACACCGTAAGGAGTCCATGGTGTGAGGAGTCTATCCTCAACAAGAGGGCAGTCCTCAGGAGTGATATTGCCATACTCAGCTGATGAACACGCAAGCAGAACCTTAACATCTGTTCCTGATTCCATAAGCTCCTTTGCGCAATAGAGAACATTCAACGTTCCCTGGTAGTTTGTCGCATGTGTCACATACTCACTGTTCCATGAATCACCATTAAATGCCTGTGCAGCCATGTGGACGATGATATCAGGCTTAATATCCATCACAATCTTCATAAGACGGTCTCTCTCGAGAATATCGCAGCGAAGAATTGACTTATCCTGTACAGCAGCCATTCTGCTGGATGCGGAATTTCTTGCAATTCCGTATACCTCTGCTCCATCTTCCTTAAAACTTCTCATAAAATGGGAACCAACCATTCCGGTTCCACCTGTAACTAGTACTTTCATTTATCCACCTCACAAATTTATTTTCAATCAAGTCGCTGTGCCAGTTTCATGGCAAGTTCTACAACCAGATCTGAATTATAATGCTGATGCTCTCCCCATCTTCCAAGACCAATGACATTCTTTGAAGCCGCTTCCTCAAGAAGCTTTTTCATTGTCTCAGGCTTACCAATAGTGTTAAGAGGGTAGGCATAATCATTTATATAAGAAGCTTTGCCACTCTTATCAGAGTCCGCAAAATGCTTTCCATTATTTTTTTCCTCAAACCGAGTAAGATTCGTCTCAGTCCAATAACCCTTGCTGTCAGGACAGAAATTATGTCTGACTAGAATTCTGTGATACGACAGCTCGGAATCAGGATAATATATCCACTGTGCTTTCGTATCCAGCATTTCCGGGAAATATTCGATAACTACTGAACTGCTGAGCAGAGTATCTATTCCCTTCATAGCCTCTTCACTCAGTCCCTTGATTGATTTAAAACTCTTCCAGGGAACTGTTGAGATGATAACATCGGCCTCATATTTATCATTTACAATCTTCTTATCAAGATCAATGCTTACAGCAGGCTCATTGTATTTAATCCTGTCACCAAGTGACTGCGCCATTCTGAGCCATACTTCTCCATATCCATATTTCTTTGGATAGAAAAATTCTGCATGTCCAGGCTGTGTCCCATAGGGCTTCTTCGTCAAGCAGCTGAGCAATGTCTCCTCAAAAGATACGTTGGGAAGCTTCTCGAGCCAGTAGGTACCAAGCAGGTCAAGATTCTCGCCGAACATCTTCTGGTTATAAGGTATCATGTAATCTTCAGCCACCTTGCTTCCAAGCTTCCAGAAAATCCAATCCGTAAATTTCTCTGGCATCTTAGTTCCAAGATTACAGCCAGCAACTGCAATAGCCTTAAGATATTCAACCTGATCCTCGAGCTTCATCTGCCAGATATTGGCCTCTATCGGACTTCCAATCACATTATCATTTACAACAATACGTGAATCCCTCTCGTATCTGTCCCACTCATCCATGGGCATATACTCAAATAGAAACTCATCCACAGCGGGACGCCTGACATCCAAAAAATGTCCACCACCAATATCAAGAGGTCTTCCATCGGCATCTACGCTTCGGCATAATCCACCTGCCTCTTCTGCCCTCTCAAGCACTGTAATATCTTTTATTCCCTTTTTTAACAGACTGCAGGCAACTGTAAGTCCTGCCGGGCCTGCTCCAAGGATTAAATACTTCTTTGACAAAATTACCCCCTGGCTGCTATTCGCAAGCACAAATCATAATTAGTAATAATCTATATACGATTATGCCATTCCATTTTTGGGCACACTTCCACACATGGCATACCATTCTTATTTTACAAGGCAAGCGTGAAAAATACAACAAAAAAAGAAGCAGCTTTTGCTGCTTCATGATAGCGTGCCCAGAATCGGAATCGAACCAATGACACAGGGATTTTCAGTCCCTTGCTCTACCAACTGAGCTATCTGGGCCTATATAGTAGCGGGGACAGGATTTGAACCTGCAACCTCCGGGTTATGAGCCCGACGAGCTTCCGGATTGCTCTACCCCGCGATAGTAAAGAATCCACCAGAAGGTGAATAAAGTGGGCGGAGATGGATTCGAACCATCGAAGGCGTTGCCAGCAGATTTACAGTCTGTCCCCTTTGGCCACTCGGGAA
>DCHL01000047.1:23326-23455 GCA_002317595.1 Lachnospiraceae bacterium UBA1753
TCGGGAATCCGCCCATATTAAATTAAAAAAGCCGATGATCGGACTCGAACCGATAACCTGCTGATTACAAATCAGCTGCTCTGCCAATTGAGCCACATCGGCTTATAAATGGGACCTACAGGGCTCGAA
>DCHL01000062.1 GCA_002317595.1 Lachnospiraceae bacterium UBA1753
GAGCAGGTGTTCAGGCTGATTGATGTGGTTGGAGCCTCAAAAGGAATGGGAGCAGAGTGAGAGTATGAATAGAAAAACGATAAGACTTATACTTGGAGTTATCGCTGTTGCAGCATTGCTCGCTGGGTGCCAGGGTGGCAAGGCTGAAAAGAGGGAAGAGACGAAGACCCAGGCGGAGGATGATTCGGAGAAGGCAGACAAGGACTTTAAGAATGATCCAGAAGATACAGAAGATTCTGCGAAAACTGAAATTCCTAGGAAGATGACCTTCGAGGAAGCGAAAAGCAGGGCAGAATCCCTGATGGACGATATTTCCATCTGGGAGTATGAGTATCTCTATGTCCTGGCTGAAGAGAACGAAGGTTATATTGATTTCAGAGAAGATGCTTTTGAGAGGACAAGGGCCGCTGCACTGTCGACCACGATAAGTGAGGAAGACGAGGCAATGCTGGAGACACAGGAGGAGGCTTCGTATGCCCTTGCTGATAGTGATGTAACAGACTCAGCCCGTAATTTTTTCGGCAAGGCTCCGGATTTTGAGAGCCTTAAAGAGGATGATCCATTTATAATAAGGGTTGACGAAAATGGCAGCTCACATGCGGTTAGACTCATTTCTTTCTATGAGGACGAGGGTATGTTCGAGATAAATGACTGGAGTCTTGCCGAGGAGGACAATGGATACCGCCTTGACCAGCAGCTGTACTGCGGCTACTGGGGGTGGTACAATGGCAACAACAGTAACTATGAAGTCAGCTTTCATCTTGAGGAATCGCCGGTATCAAAATATGGCCTTGTGATTACAGATATGCGATATAAGAAGACGGTCGAGGACGCCTGGGACAATCTGCCGGATGCTGATTATTCTGCATTTTACGGAGTGTGGTGCGCTGCCGTCAAGGATGAAGCAGAAGCACAGGTAATCGCGGACAAAATATCAGAGGCGGGATTTGATGGTCGGGTATTCTGCACCGATGAATGGAGTAATATGAACAGTGACCGATGGTATGCTGTGACCGCAGGTGTTTTCTATAGTGAAGATGCGGCCGAGAGTGCGCTCAAAGATGTCAAGGCGCTTGGGTATAAAGACGCTTACGTAAAGTACTCAGGCGACTACCACGGAAATAACTGATAATTTACCGCGGAAATTAATGATAAATCGGGAAGGATATTGTAACAATGTTAAGTAATCTGATTTTCAGCCTTAATGCCACGATGCCAATCTTCCTTATGATGGTTGTTGGCTATGCGCTGAAAAAAATAAAGATGCTGGATGAACATTCGACTAATGTCATAAACAAGCTGGTGTTTAAGGTGTTTCTGCCAGCACTGCTGTTCATGGATCTTGCGAAGCAGGATTTTGCCTCAATGTGGGACACTTCCTTTGTGCTCTTCTGTGCTGTGGCAACAGTAATAAGCATCCTGATTTCTCTGGGACTGTCTCTGTTTTGTAAGGACAGGACAGACAGGGGCGAGTTTATCCAGGCTTCCTACAGGAGCGCTGCGGCGACCCTGGGAATAGCCTTCATGACCAACATCTACGACAATGTTGCGATGGTGGCCCTTATGATCATCGGTTCCGTTCCCATTTACAATGTGATTGCTGTGGTGTTGCTCTCGCTCACCTCGCCGGAGGGAAAGAGCAGTGATGGCAGGGCACTTGCAAAGCGCACGGCGAAGGATGTTGCAACCAACCCAATCATACTGGGTATTCTGGTGGGACTCGTGTGGTCAGTGGCTAAGTTGCCGACACCGCCCATTCTGATGCGCTCCGTCACATATCTCGGAAACTGTGCATCGCCCCTGGCCCTTATCGGGCTTGGTGCAAGCTTTGAATTTTCTGACCTTCGGGAAAAAATGAAGGAGATAATTTTTATCATCTTCAACAAGCTGTGCCTGTGGTGCATCATCTTCCTGCCAGTGGCTGTGGTGATGGGATTTGTGAACGACAAGCTTGTGGCTGCGCTTATCATGCTTGGTTCTGCCACCACGAGTTCGAGCTTCATTATGTCAAAAAATATGGGACACAAGGGCACAGTGTCATCCTGTGCAGTCATGATCACTACGCTTCTTAGTGCTTTTACACTGACCTTCTGGCTGTTTGTGCTCAGAAGCTTTGGACTTATTTAGGGTATTATTTGGGAGAGAGATTAAATGAGGACACGACTGGCAATTATTCTTGCAGTGATTATTTCAATAACGTCAACCTTTTCTGCCTTTGGAGCAGACTACTCAATGATGTCTGCAACAGAGACTGCTGCGTCTGAGGCAAAGTCTGTTGCGTTCGCGTCAAAATTAGCGCAGGCTTCAATAAAGCTGAATGCGACAGAGGTAGTACTCTACTGTGGTAGTGTATATACCACCAAGCGCCTTCGCGTGACTGTTAAAGGAGCGTCAAAGACCGTGAAATGGAAGAGTTCTGATACTCAGGTAGCTAGAGTGGATTCGACGGGAATTGTGAGTGCAGTTGGAAGCGGTGAGTGCAGAATCTGGGCAGAGGCGAATGGCAAGCTCACGGCCTGCAGGGTTATTGTCAAGCCTGTCAGTGTGTCCCTGAATATATCTGAGATGAACATTGGAAATCGCGGCACTGGAAGTAAAA
>DCHL01000106.1:0-269 GCA_002317595.1 Lachnospiraceae bacterium UBA1753
TTTTTATTTTCTAATATTTGTTTTTCTGAAATTATCGTTTTTTTTCCTGAATATGAGGTGCTGATATGAGTAATTATTTAGATGATGGTATTGAGACAAGACCCAGAAGGAAGGCAAGAGTTTCTTCAAGGGATCATGTTGGAGAGAATTATGATACAGCAAGAGTAAGGAGACACTCAAGAGAGCCTGAGCTTGCTGGTGTTCCTGTTTCCACCATCAAATATATTTCACTTGCAATTCTTATTGTGGTCGCAGCAATCTGTGGAATT
>DCHL01000106.1:286-495 GCA_002317595.1 Lachnospiraceae bacterium UBA1753
AGTTTCTTGAGGTGTCGCTGCCCATGGTTTTAATTCTTATTGTCATAGTTGTGATTATGGGGTTTGTTCTTCATACTACGCCGGTGTTTGTGTCTGTCCTGCTTGCAGCCATTATTCTTATTGCTGGAATGGTTACTGGTAATACAGATATAGTCATCTGTGTAATCTCAACTTATCTTGGAACAATTCTTGTGCTGAAAGAAAACTAG
>DCHL01000106.1:541-12387 GCA_002317595.1 Lachnospiraceae bacterium UBA1753
AAGAAAACTAGAATAAAGAAAACTAATTTTTGCGCAATTTCGGTGTTATTTTAAGAAATTGCTATATTACATTCTTTTACTTGCAGTCCGCTTATAAATAGTGATATTATTAAATTTGGATTTTATTATTTTTTGATAAGAGAGGACATGCATATGGCACAGTTATGGGGTGGTCGTTTCACCAAGGAGACAGACCAGCTTGTATATCAGTTTAACGCATCCATTACCTTTGATAAGAGATTTTATTCCCAGGATATCCGTGGCAGTATTGCCCATGTGACAATGCTTGCAAAACAGGGGATTCTCACTGATGAGGAGAGGGATGCCATCATAGAAGGTCTCAAAGGCATTTTGTCAGATCTCGAGACTGGTAAACTCATTATTACAACAGAATATGAGGATATTCATTCCTTTGTTGAAGCGAATCTTATAGACAGAATTGGAGATGTCGGTAAGAAACTCCATACCGGACGGAGCAGAAATGATCAGGTTGCCCTTGATATGAGGCTTTATATCCGTGATGAGATTGGTGAGATGGATGAGCTTCTTAAGGATATGCTCTCAACACTGCTTTCTATTATGGAAAATAACACTGAGACCTATATGCCTGGATTCACTCATCTGCAGAAGGCGCAGCCAATTACTCTGGCACATCACATTGGTGCATATTTTGAGATGTTCAGGCGTGACAGGGAGAGGCTTTCTGACATTAAGAAGAGGATGAATTTCTGTCCTTTGGGCGCAGGAGCTCTGGCTGGTACTACATATCCGCTTGACAGATTCTTTTCTGCCGAACTTATGGAATTTACAGCACCTACCAGGAATTCAATTGATTCAGTTGCCGATAGGGATTACCTGATTGAATTTTTGTCTGCAATGTCCACTATCATGATGCATCTTTCAAGATTTTCTGAAGAAGTAATTCTGTGGAACAGCAATGAGTATAAGTTTGTCGAGATAGATGACGGCTTCTCAACAGGATCGTCCATCATGCCTCAGAAGAAGAACCCTGATATTGCTGAGCTCGTAAGAGGAAAGACCGGTAGAGTATACGGCGCACTGATGAGCATGCTCACCACAATGAAGGGCATTCCCCTTGCGTACAACAAAGATATGCAGGAGGATAAGGAGCTTGTATTTGATGCCATCGATAATACAAAAGGCTGCATTGCACTCTTTAATGGAATGATGAAAACCATAACCTTTAATAATGATATTATGGCCGAGAGTGCAAAGCATGGCTTCACAAACGCTACTGATGCGGCTGACTATCTTGTAAACCATGGAGTTCCCTTCCGTGATGCCCATGGCATTGTGGGGCAGCTCGTGCTTGCATGCATAGATAGAAGATGCAGTCTTGATGACCTGCCTCTTTCTGCATACAAGGAAATAAGTCCAGTATTTGAAGAGGACATTTATGATGCGATTTCGCTCAAAACCTGTGTTGAAAAACGTCTTACCTACGGTGCTCCTGGACCCGAGGTGATGAAGCAGGTAATTGATGAGTGCAAAAAATATTTAAATTACTAAGTGATTAATTTTGAGGAGGAAATATTATGAACAAGAAACTTAAGGTAGGTATTTTAGGTGGAACAGGTATGGTTGGACAGAGATTCATCTGTCTTCTCGACAACCACCCCTGGTTTGAGGTTACAACAATTGCAGCTTCCGCAAGAAGTGCTGGAAAGACATACGAGGAAGCAGTTGGCGATAACTGGAAGCTTGATATTCCCATGCCTGAGGCTGTTAAAAAAATCGTTGTAAAGAACGTTGCTGAGGTTGAGGAAGTTGCAAGAGACGTTGACTTTGTATTCTCGGCAGTAAACATGTCAAAGGATGAGATCAAGGCAATTGAGGAAGAGTATGCAAAGACAGAGACTCCTGTTGTATCAAACAACTCAGCTCACCGCTGGACTCCTGATGTTCCCATGATTATTCCTGAGATTAATCCTGAGCATGCTGAGGTTATCAAGTCACAGAGAGAGAGACTTGGAACAAAGTACGGTTTTATCGCTGTAAAGCCTAACTGTTCAATCCAGTCATATACTCCCTGCCTTGCAGCATGGAAGGAGTTTGAGCCCGTTGAGGTTGTTGCTACAACATATCAGGCCATTTCAGGTGCTGGTAAGAACTTCAAGGACTGGCCTGAGATGGTTGGAAATATCATTCCTTTCATTGGCGGCGAAGAGGAGAAGTCTGAGCAGGAGCCTTTAAGGGTATTTGGACATATTGAGGATGGTAAAATTGTGAAGGCAACTCTTCCTGTAATTACAACACAGTGTATCAGAGTTCCTGTTCTCAACGGACATACAGCCGCTGTATTTGTTAAGTTCAATAAGAAGGTAACAAAGGAAGAACTCATTGCAAAGCTTGAAGCCTTCAAGGGTGCTCCTCAAGAGCTTGACCTTCCTTCTGCTCCCAAGCAGTTCATCCAGTATCTTCAGGAGGACAATCGTCCTCAGGTTACAGAGGATGTTGATTTCGAGAACGGCATGGGTGTTTCAATTGGACGTCTCCGCGAGGATATCGTTTATGATTACAAGTTTGTAGGCCTTTCACACAACACTGTAAGAGGAGCAGCAGGTGGCGGAGTTCTCTGTGCTGAGCTTCTCGCAGCTAAGGGATACATCACTGCAAAGAGTGACAGATAATTTTTTATAAAGGAGTTTTGCGCCGGATGGATGCAACTTATTATCAGCTTGATATGCTGAAAACTCTAAATGAAAAATTGAAGAACAGTGATAGAATCAACAGGGCTTTCCTTAAGATTTCAGGCCATGCTTATTGTTATTACAATTACAACATGGATTGTTTTGAGGCGGCTGGAGACTGGCAGAGTCTCTGCGGTCTTCAGATCAGATACTTATCTGACCTGGACCTGCTAAGTGACTATGTTGCACAGGAGGATACTGATACTCTTATCAGTATCCTCAATGCTGAAAAATCCGGCCAGGAGATGGTGATTGGTACTGTTGGTCTTAGGGAGGGTTCTATCCAGCTTGAGATGATTGCTTATGTCAATTATTCACTGACAGGAAGTCCTATTGAGAAATTCATTCTCATTCAGGATATCTCAAGGGTTGATAAGAAGAAAAAGGAACTTGAGTACCTTGCATATTTTGATACACTGACAGGCCTGTGCAATCGAAATTATTTTGTAAATAAGCTTCAGGAGTATATTGATAAAGCAGCTGCGATGAATACATCGGTAAGTCTTGCAATGCTTGATATTGATGGCTTCAAGCGTGTCAATGACTCAATCGGTCTTATTCTTGGCGATGAGCTTATTCAGGACGTCGGTGTTTTCCTTAAGGAATTTGAGAACGAAAATATTACTGTCGGCAGATTTGGTGCTGACGTATTCAATATAGCAATTTTTGACCCAGGCGGAATGAATTCCATGGAGCATATTTTTTCACGTCTATCAAGACGCCTGAAGCGTCCATTCATTCTGTCAAATGGTGATGAAATAACAATCACTATGAGCTGTGGTGTTGCTGAATACCCAGAAGGCGGCGATAGCAGTTTTGTTGTGATTAAAAATGCGGAAATTGCGATGTTCAGGGCAAAGGAGACAAACAGAGGTGGTATAGCCTTCTTTGATCAGGACATGCTTGATGAATTCCTGAAGACTATTTCCATTGAGCACAGGCTTAAGGATGCTATTGAGACAAACAGCTTTGTTCTCTACTATCAGCCTCAGTTTGATTCAATGACAGGCGCACTAAGAGGTGCTGAGGCACTTATCAGGTGGAGGGATTACGATGGGACCATAATTAGTCCCGCAGACTTTATTCCTGTTGCTGAAAAGAGCGGAGCAATAATTGCCATCGGCAACTGGGTGCTGAAGGAAGCGATTTCCACGCTTTCGTCCTGGAAGCGGCAGTTTAATTTTGACGGCATAATTTCTGTCAATCTGTCAGCGCTGCAGCTTAAAAAGGATGACCTTGATTCCAGAATCCTTAAGCTTCTTTCTGACTATAATGTGGAGCCTAAGAATCTTGAGCTTGAGATAACTGAATCTGTATTTATTGATGATTACAAAGAAGTCATCGAAAAGCTTCGCGTTATAAAGGATGCAGGAATAAGGATTTCCCTGGATGATTTTGGTACAGGCTTTTCATCACTTTCTTATCTCAGGGAGCTTCCTATTGACACTCTGAAGATTGATAAGAGCTTTGTTGATTCGCTTACAAATGATGAGACGACGGGAATTATCACTGAGTCCATCATCAAGATGGTAAAGCAGCTTGGAATGAAGACTGTTGCCGAGGGTGTTGAGAACGAGTCTCAGTATGAGTGGCTCAGAAATATTGAGTGTGACACTATTCAGGGCTATCTTCTTGGAAAGCCAATGCCCGCAATAGATTTTGAGGGTCTTCTTTACAAGAATATGTCCAATGAGCTTGAGAAAGAAAACAGACAGAACGAGAAAAAGCGAACGTTTATTATTCCGGCAGAGTTTCCGGATGATTTTTGAGGATAGAGATGCTACTTGGCAGAGGAAACGAAACTAAATATCTGGAGAACTGCTATTCAAAGGATGGAAGCCAGCTTATTGTAATGTATGGCCGCGAGGGCGTCGGTAAGACCAGCCTTATCATGGATTTCTGTAAGGGCAGGGAATATGAGTATTACCTTGCAAGAGCATGTTCTGAAGGCCAGCAGCTTGCCCTTATGGCTGGCGAGCTTGGCTGCGAGCCGACTTATGATTCAGTTTTTACAAGAATTACGGTAGGTCATTGCCGCAAGAAAATCCTTGTGATTGATGAATTCCAATATATGGTCAAGGCTTCTGATGATTTCATGAAGCAGATCATAAGGCTTATTCACGATAATTTTAACAACCAGCCAGTCATGGTAGTTCTGTGTTCCTCAGCGTTTTCATGGGTTGAGAACGATATGGTTACTCAGATAGGAGAGGCGGCCTATGAGATATCTGGATTCCTTAAGGTTAAGGAACTGTCGTTCCTTGACCTTGTAAGGCGCTTCCAGCGTTTTTCATTTGGCGATGCCATGGGTGTGTATGCAGTTCTTGGCGGAGTTCCAGGACTCTGGAGATATTTCAATTCAGCTCTTTCACTTAAGGATAATATCTGCAGGACAATCCTCAAAAAGGGAACAGTAATGAACAGGCAGGTTGATTTTGAAATTGCAGAAAAATTGAGGGAACCTGCAGTCTACCATACCATTCTTTCGAGAATGGCGGCGGGCGAAGATAAGCTGAATGAGCTTTATAATTCAACCGGGTACAGCAGGGCCAAGATAAGTGTTTATCTTAAGAACCTGATGGAACTTGAGATTGTAGAAAAAATATATTCGGTTGAGACTGATGGGCATGACAATGCCCGCAAGGGAATATACAGAATAAAGAATCATCTGATTCTTTTCTGGTTTAAGTTCGTATTCCCTCACCTTTCGATGCTCGAATTCATGAGCGAGGAAGAGTTCTATGATAAATATATTGCCGATGGTATCCGTGCCTTCGAGGCTCCCTTCTTTAAGGAAGTCTGCAGGGAGTACATGGAACTTCTGGCACAGTCATCATCACTTCCAGTCAGCATTGAAGGCTTTGGAAGCTGGTGTGGCAAGGTCGGCGATATTGATGTTCTCGGAATTTCTGAAGATGGAAAAGTTATTGCGGGAATGTGTGGATGGGAGAAGGATTTTATCACCTACGAAGATTATGAATGGCTTCAGTTCTGCGTTAAGATGGCAAAGCTAAAGGCCGATTACTATTACTTCTTTACCGGCGGCGATTTTGACGAAAAGCTTAAGGCTGAGGCCGAGGTGAAGAAGAATATTACACTGGTAGATCCTTCGCAGCTTTAAGGATATACATACTATATGGGAAAATCTTTATTTATAACCGAGAAACCAAGTGTAGCGAAGCAGTTTGCCGAGGTGCTTGGTTCTAAGGGATTAAAAAATAATAGGAGCTACTTTGAGAATGATGACTATATCATTACCTGGTGTGTCGGTCATCTTGTTACAATGAGCTATCCTGATGCTTATGATCCCGCACTTAAAAAATGGAAAATGGAGACGATTCCATTCCTTCCTGAAAAATACAAGTATGAGATTAGTACATCAACGCAGGCTCAGTTCAATGTGGTAAAAAGCCTGCTGACAAGAAGTGACGTTGATACAATTTATGTCTGTACCGACTCTGGACGAGAGGGAGAATATATCTACAGGCTTGTAGAGCAGGAATCCTTTGGCGGTGTACCTGTCGGAAAGAACAGACGAAGAGTATGGATTGACTCACAGACTGAGGATGAGATAAAGAGAGGCATCAAGGAAGCAAAAGACCTCTCAGAGTACGATAACCTTTCAGATGCGGCGTATCTTCGCGCTAAGGAAGATTATCTGATGGGAATTAATTTTTCAAGGGCACTTACGCTTAAGTACGGCGATGGAATCGCAAGGTTCCTCGGTCAGAAATATTCAGTCGTAGCTGTTGGAAGAGTAATGACCTGCGTTCTTGGAATGGTTGTAAGACGCGAGCGCGAAATCAGAGAGTTTGTAAAGACGCCCTTTTACAGAGTTGTGTCATCAGTTGTACCGCTGCCCTGTGAGGAGGCAGGTACAGCAGATAAAAGCATAATCTTTGATGCCGAGTGGAAGGCAGTTCCAGGGACAAAATATTTCGAGACACCAGCTCTATACAAGGAGAATGGATTTAAGAAAGAGGAGGATGCCAAGGAACTCATCCAGATGGTATACGATGGAAGTTCTTATAAGGCAGTTGATCCCGCCCTGGTTCCGGCAGTCATTGAAAGTGCAGAGCGTAAGACTGAGAAGAAGTCTGCACCTCTTCTTTATAACCTTGCAGAGCTGCAGAATGACTGCGCAAAGCTCTTCAAGATAAGTCCTGATGAGACGCTGAGGGTAATCCAGGAACTCTATGAGAGAAAGCTGCTGACATACCCCCGTACTGATGCAAGAGTGCTTTCCACAGCCATTGCCAAGGAGATAGATAAGAATATTAAAGGTCTTCTATATTATCCTCAGGTTGCTCCTTTTGCCAAGGAGATTCTTGATGGTGGCATGTACAAGGGCATTGAGAAAACAAAATACACAAACGATAAGATGATTACAGACCATTATGCAATCATTCCGACAGGGCAGGGATTAAATGGCCTTGGTTCCCTTCCGCCCCTTTCGCAGAAGGTCTATGAGATTGTCGCAAGACGTTTCCTTGCAATTTTTTACGGGCCAACTGTGTATCAGAAGATGTCACTTGCAGCTGTAACGGAATGCGGAGAAAAATTTTTTGCGGGCTTTAAGGTTATGACCGACGAGGGCTTCAGGAAGGCTACAAAGTATTCATTTGTAAAGCCTAAGATTGCAGAGGCAAAATCTTCGGATGAAACTTCTGATGAGAAGAAGGATGAAGAGAAAGAGGATGAGCAGGGTGTAAATCCTGAACTTCTGAAGGCACTTAAAGTCATTAAGAAGGGCTCAAAGGTAACACTTCGCGACCTGGCAATAAAAGAAGGTGAGACAAAGCCTCCTTCAAGGTACAATTCCGGTGCACTCATAATTGCAATGGAGAACGCCGGCAAGTTCATTGAGGACGAGGAACTCCGTGAGCAGATAAAGGGTTCAGGAATAGGAACAGCTGCTACAAGGGGTGAAATCCTTAAGAAACTTGATACCAACAAATATCTTAAAACCAATAGCAAGACACAGATTGTCACTCCGACATTACTTGGCGAAATGATATTTGAGGTTGTACGATGCTCCATTCCGCAGCTCCTGAATGCCGAACTGACTGCCAGCTGGGAGAAGGGGCTATCAATGGTCGCTGAAGGTACTGTATCAGAGAAGGACTACATGCAGAAGCTTAACACCTATGTGGGTAAGCGGACGCAGGCTGTCAAGGGACTGAATAATGCAGGTGCGCTGCAGGGTGCATATGTATATATAAATGGATTTTACAGTAAGGAAAAGAAATAGTATGGAACGAACCTCTGAAGCAGAAAACTTATATTCGATTGTAGAAAATATCATTTGTGGAATCTGTGTTTTTGCTCTCGGCGAGGAGCGGAAACTGATGCCTGTATATCTCAACGAGGGCATGTACCGAATGCTTGGTTATTCCCACAAGGAACTTGAGATGATGATAAAAAATATCCGCAGGGTAGTAATTCCTGAGGATCTCCCTGTTTTTGAACAGGGTATCAATGATATTCTGAAGGATGACGGTGCGGCAGAGTTCGAGTTCAGGACTGTAACAGGAGATGGCAGCCTAAGATGGCTTCAGGTAAGAGGCAATCTCTATGGCAAGGAAGATGGATATCCACTTATGGCAGGTGTGGTTCTTGATGTGACCGAGCGCAAATCCATCGAAGAGCAGCTTGCCCTTCAGGCAGAGAGACTGAATATATTGTCCAGTTCGGTCAAGGAACATATCATTGACTATAATGTCCGGACGGATGTGTTATCAGTTAAGCTTGAGTCTTCTGCGCTGTCACATGGTGATATCGTTCTTGAAAGCTTTATTCAGAAAGGCGGCTTTAAGTCAGTTCACCCCGAGGATATTGATTTCCTGAATGAAATGATGAACGCTTCAATAAAAACACAGCTTTCAGACAGCCTTGCATTCAGGTCTACCTTCTTTGAGAAGGATGATGATGAATATCACTGGTACAGAGTCAACATTACAAGTGTGCGTGGAACTGAGGGCTATATCACCAGAGTTGTAGGCCGTGTTGTCAACATTGATGACGAGAAGGCTAGAGAGCGTGAGCTTCAGATAAGGGCGGACGTTGATTCGCTGACCGGACTTTATAACAAGGGTGCGGCAACAACACTCATTACTGATGCACTTAAGAAATCTGCAGCTGATAATACAAAATGCGCAATGATGATGCTTGACCTTGACCACTTCAAGTCAATTAATGATACCTTTGGTCATGCAGTTGGTGATTCTGTCATTCAGGAAGCCGGAAGAATACTAAAGGACACCTTCAAGGGACGAGATATCGTCGGGCGAATGGGCGGCGACGAGTTTATGGTATTCATGGTTGACATTAAGGGTGTTAAAGATGCTGAGATAATTGCAGGTAAGCTGAACGAAATTCTTACGAGGACCTATTCTGATTCAAGCCACAAGGTTACTGTTACTGCCTCAATCGGAATTGCCATGTCTGATGGAAACGAGGTGGATTTCAATTCCCTCTATCAGCTTGCTGACAAAGCTTTATATCACACAAAGGAAAATGGAAGGAACGGTAATTCTGTCTATGGAACCTTCTGACGGAATGCCTGGAAAAGGAAATATTATGAAAGATACAACAATTGCTGAACTTTATGATCTGAATGAAACCATTGCTGCAAAGCTTTTTGAAAACCTTACCTATCCCTGGGAAGCACTCCCTCTGATTAAGGACTTCATCTTAAAGCTTGGTGCAACTCTTGACCCTGAGGAATACGAAAAAAGGGGCGAGGATGTCTGGGTGGCTAAATCTGCCAAGGTTTTTGACTCAGCTTATCTGGGAGGACCCTGCATCATTGGCAAAAATGCAGAGGTTAGACAGTGTGCCTTCATTCGTGGTAATGCCATCGTAGGCGAGGGCGCAGTGGTAGGTAATTCCACTGAACTTAAAAATGTTGTCCTGTTCAATAAAGTGCAGGTACCTCATTACAATTATGTGGGAGATTCCATTCTTGGATACAAGGCTCATATGGGGGCTGGTTCAATCACATCAAATGTAAAGTCTGATAAGACGCTTGTGGTAATTAAGAATTCCTTTAGCGGGGAGAGTGTTGAAACAGGTATCAAGAAGGTCGGTGCAATGCTTGGAGATAATGTTGAGGTTGGATGCAACTCTGTTCTTAATCCCGGTACTGTAATCGGGCGCGGCAGCATGGTATATCCCACAAGCTGTGTAAGAGGAGTAATTCCTGCTGACCACATTTTCAAAAATAAGGATGATATAGCTGAGATGCTTGACAGACGTGTTGATCTCAGATAGGAGTGCTTTTCGGTGTCAGAGTTTGAAAGATTTGTTGAGATAATTTCAAGGCTTAGGGCAAAGGATGGCTGCCCCTGGGACAGCGTGCAGACTCATGAGACCCTTAAGCCCTGCTGCATTGAGGAAGCCTGCGAAGTTATCAGTGGAATCAATGTGCTGAAGGAGACAGGAAACGGTGATAACCTGAAGGAGGAACTAGGGGACCTTCTGATGCAGGTTGTGCTCAATTCAATCATTGCCCAGGAGGAAGGTCTGTTCACCCTTGATGATGTTATTGCCGGTATATCGGATAAAATGATAAGGCGGCATCCCCATGTGTTCAAGGATGAAGCAAGGGCTATATATGGTGACACTGTACCTGACTGGAATGAAATTAAGAAAAAGGAAAAATCGCAGAAGGTAATTGACGATGCTGCCTATCTGCCCGCTGCCTTTGACGAGGCAGAAAGACTGATTCAGCGTGCCAGGGACAGAAAAGGCATAGATTGAGCATACTTTGCGTTCTATTCTTAATTTTATTGTAGATTTTTACCCCAAAATATGGCAAAATAGACTTCAAATGAAATGATGGGTCTCATAATAGACGACCATTGTTCATAAATAATATTTTTTGAAAGGAGTTTTCACATGATTTATTCAAAAGAAGTGGAAGAGATGGCCTGTGTTGCTCAGGGCGTACATCATGGAGCTGCTCCCATTCCCGAAGAGGCTAAGTGGGTTCAGGCTAAGGAGATTAAGGATATCTCTGCATTCACACATGGTGTTGGCTGGTGTGCACCTCAGCAGGGTGCCTGCAAGCTTTCCCTCAACGTTAAGGAGGGTATCATCCAGGAGGCTCTCGTTGAGACTATCGGATGTTCAGGTATGACTCACTCAGCAGCTATGGCTTCTGAGATTCTTCCTGGCCTTACAATTCTTGAGGCTCTTAATACTGACCTTGTTTGTGACGCTATCAACACAGCTATGAGAGAGCTTTTCCTTCAGATCGTATACGGACGTTCTCAGTCTGCATTCTCTGAGGAAGGTCTTCCTGTAGGTGCTGGCCTTGAGGATCTTGGAAAGGGTCTTCGTTCACAGGTTGGTACAATGTACGGAACACTTAAGAAAGGACCTCGTTATCTTGAGATGGCAGAGGGCTATGTAACAGGTATCGCTCTTGATGCTGACAATGAGATCATTGGTTACAAGTTCGTAAGCCTTGGCAAGATGACAGACTTCATCAAGAAGGGTGACGATCCTACAACTGCATACGAGAAGGCTTGCGGACAGTACGGACGCGTTGCTGATGCTGTTAAGATCATCGATCCCAGAACTGATAAGGAAGTTAAATAATTAGAAGGAGGTTCCAGTAATGGCTTTATTTGAATCATATGAGAGACGTATCGCCCAGATCGAGAAGGTCCTTGGCGAGTACGGCATTGCTTCTCTTGAGGAAGCTGAGAAAATTACAAAGGATGCCGGCCTTGATGTATACAATCAGGTTAAGGGCATTCAGCCTATCTGCTTTGAGAACGCATGCTGGGCTTACACAGTAGGTGCTGCTATCGCAATCAAGAAGAACTGCCGCAAGGCTTCTGAGGCAGCTGCAGCAATCGGAGAGGGACTTCAGGCTTTCTGTATCCCTGGTTCTGTTGCTGATACACGTCAGGTTGGTCTTGGCCATGGTAACCTTGGCAAGATGCTTCTTGAGGAGGATACAGAGTGTTTCGCATTCCTTGCTGGCCACGAGTCATTCGCAGCAGCTGAGGGTGCTATCGGTATCGCTGAGAAGGCTAACAAGGTTCGCCAGAAGCCTCTTCGCGTTATCCTTAACGGTCTTGGAAAGGACGCAGCTAAGATCATTTCTCGTATCAACGGATTTAC
>DCHL01000041.1 GCA_002317595.1 Lachnospiraceae bacterium UBA1753
CTTCAGGATGCAGGTGTTCCGATTCTGATGCAGGCATATCCTGACGAGATAGGCAAGATGGACTTCAAGCATAGAAGGGATGCATTCTGTGGCAAGTTCTCCGTTACTGATGTTTTCACGCAGTATCAGGTGCCCTTCACGGTTCTTAAACCTCATGTGGTACATCCATTATCAGATAAGTTCCAAGAGAATCTTCGTGACTTCGCAGCTATCTGCAGAGTGGTCAATGGGATGAAAAGATGCAATATTGGATGTATTGGTGCGAGAACCACAGCATTTAAGACTGTCAGATTCGATGAGATTGCTATGCAGAAGTACGGTATTAATGTTGAGTCATTTGACCTTTCTGAACTTATTTTTAAGGTTGGCAGACTTGCCGATGATGATGAAAAGGTAGTGGCTAAGGTGGCATCACTTGAGGCATATACAGACTTTACTAAGGTGCCAGCAGACAAGAAGCTTACGCTTGCAAAGATATCAGTAGTAATTGATGAATATATTGAGACATATCACCTGGATGCAATTGCTCTTAGGTGCTGGAATGAAATGGAAGAGATATTGAGAGTCTGTCCATGCGTATTGTTGTCAGAACTTAACGACAGAGGCATTACAGCTTCCTGCGAGATTGATATGTGTTCAGCAATCACAATGAGAGCTATGGCGCTAGCCAGCGAGACGCCAACCACAGTTCTCGACTGGAACAACAACTACGGTGACGATGAGAACAAGGTAATTCTATTCCACTGTGGTCCGGTGCCTAACTCCCTTATGACTACTAAAGGAACAGTTACAAGCCATAAGATGTTTGACAAGAACGATCCGGGTTCGGGCTGTGGTACATGTGAAGGACGAATCAAGTCGGGAGATATTACTATCTCTAACTGTCAGACTAAGGATGGCAAGATTATCGTATATGCCAGCGAAGCAAAGTTCACTGACGATCCAATCGAGGAGGAGTTCTTTGGCTGCGCAGGAGTATGTGAGATTAAGGATATGCAGGATAAGATGATTAAGCTCGCACGTGGCGGTTTCAAACACCATACATCAGTAGGACTTGGTCATTATAAGGAGGTCCTAAAGGAGGCTTTTACAACATATCTTGGATACGAGTGGGTTGATATTGACTAGGAGCAATGCCATGAAGATAGCAGGACTGGATATAGGTACAACCGGTTGTAAATGTACCGTTTTTGATGAAAAAGGAATAGAATTGGGTAAGTCTTATCGCGACTATCCTGTGAAGCGCAGAGTTGGTGGACATGAGATAGATGCGTTAGCACTTTTGGATGGAGTATATGCAGTAATAGGAGAAATGGCCAGCGCATATCCTGATATTGCAGGTATTGGTGTAACAAGCTTTGGAGAAACCTTCGTATGTGTGGATGAAGAGGGTAATCCTTTGGCCCCGGCAATGCTTTATACAGATCCAAGAGGAGCAGAAGAATGCAAATGGCTGGTGGACAGGCTTGGAGAAAAGCATATTGCTGAGGTTACAGGTGTTACAGCTCATGAGATGTACGGGCTTCCCAAAATTCTGTGGATTAAGAAGAATAAACCAGAAATATTTGAAAAAACTAAGCATATTTTGCAGATGGAAGACTTCGTGGTCTATTCATTAACCGGTAATGCAGTTATTGATTATTCTCTTGCAACAAGAAGTATGGCTTTTGATATTAATAATCTTTCCTGGAGTGAAGAGATACTCGATGTGGCAGGTATTGATAAGTCATTATTTTCAAGACCGGTACCAACGGGTACTGACGCAGGAGAGATAACGGAGGCGATAGCTGCTAAGACTGGCTTAAATAAGAAAACAAGAATAGTAGCAATCAGTCAGGATCAGGTGGCAGCGGCAGTTGGCGCAGGTGCCTTCGAGGGCAATGTCGGAGTTGATGGAGCAGGTACAGTACAGTGTCTTACCCCGATATTCAACGAGATTCCTGATGTAGACAAGATGATGCCAGGCAAGTATGTAATAGTACCTTATGTTGTTCCAGGCAAATATGTAACGTACGCCTTCTCCTATACTGGAGGTGCACTTATTCAGTGGTGTACAGATAATATTGCTAAGAAAGAGAAGGAACTGGCAGCTTTCGAAGGAATGAGCGTCAATGCTTATCTGGAGAAAAAATATGCAGAGGGAAGAGTGTCTGACGGTCTTGACCCGGATGGGCCATCAGGAATGCTGGTTCTCCCGCATTTTGCTGGAGCGGCAACTCCATATATGGACACAGGAAGTAAGGGCGCTATATTAGGAATGACTACAGCAACAACGCCTGCCGACATCTATAGAGCCTGCATGGAAGGTGTATGCTATGAGATGTATCTGAACTTCATTAATGTAACTGAAGCGGGGGCGAAACCTAAGAAGCTTCACGCAACTGGCGGTGGCGCAAAATCAGCAGTCTGGATGCAGATGAAAGCCGATGTTCTCGGAATTCCGATTGTTGCTCTTAAGACTGTTGATGCGGGCACGGTTGGCTCAGCAATGCTTACAGGCATTGCTCTTGGCGTATTCATAGACTTAGAAGACGCAGCGTCAGCAATGGTTGAAGAGACTATTACATATATGCCAAGAACTGAATATCACGAGAAGTATATGGAATCATTCAGGAAGTACGAGAAGCTCTATAACGCCGTTCGTGAATTGATGTAAATTACAACTACATTAGAACGACACTTCGTGTTTTCTTTTGTAGATTCAAGGAGGAAAAATGAATCAGTATGTAGGACATGAAAGTCAGTTGTATGGAATAGAGGAACATAGATTAGTCGGTGGTAAAGGCGATGGAATGCGCCTTTTCGAGATAAATAATGGAAAAGGAATCGAGTTTACTGTATCGCCTGACAGAAATGGTGATATTACAAGACTTAGATTCAAAGGTATTAACATGAGCTATATGAGTCCTTGTGGCTATGTGGCACCCGCTTATTATGACAGTATCGGTGCAAACTGGCTGAACTCATTCACTGCAGGATTCCTTACAACCTGCGGACTTAATGGTGTGGGAACACCATGTGTTGATGAGGGTGAGGAGATTCCACTTCATGGAAGCATTGCTAACCAACCATGTGAGCAGGCTTATTATTATGAGGAGGAAGGAAGCCTGATAATTAAAACTGTAACTAAAGATGAGACAATCTTTGGACGCAAGCTCAGGCTGACGAGAGAAATCAGTGTATCTGTCAGAGAAAATGTATTCACTATTACAGATACTATTGAGAACACTGGTGGAAAGAGAGAGCCTTTCGAAATCCTCTATCATATGAACATGGGGTATCCTCTTCTTGATGAGGATAGTGTGATAACCATTCCTTCTACAAAGGTTACAGGACGTGATGACCATGCAACTGAAGATATTGATAACTGGATGAATATGGAAAAGCCCCAGGCTGACTATCAGGAAAGATGTTATTATCATGAGTTTGCTGATGGTAAGGGAATAGCAACTATTTATCAGCCTAAGCTTGAAACAAGCCTTACGATAGCTTATGATGCAACTTCACTGGATGGATTTACAGAATGGAAAATGATGGGAGTCAGGGACTATGTACTTGGCCTCGAATGTGGCAACTGCTATCCGGACGGAAGAGCAGCTATGAGAGAGTCAGGTATGCTGAAATTCTTAAATCCGGGAGAAAAGAAAACTTATTCAGTAACTATTACACTAAAATGAAAACCTGCTAATAGATAGAAACTTTCAGCACTGGATTGCACCGGGATTAATTAAAATGAGTCATCAACTAGAGAATGCAAGAGAATATGAAACTGAAAATGAGAAAAAAATAGCAGACACGGACAGACCATGCTTTCATTTGTCTTCACGGGTGGGATGGATGAACGATCCTAATGGATTTAGCTACTATAACGGACTATTCCATATGTTTTACCAGTATCATCCATATAATGCTGTATGGGGACCTATGCACTGGGGTCATGCGGTAAGTAAGGATTTGCTTAGGTGGGAATACAAGCCAGTTGCCTTGGCTCCGGATGAGTTTTATGATTCCTTTGGATGTTTTTCGGGAACGGCTATAGAAGATGAAGATGGAAACCATTTTCTGATCTACACTGGTGTCATGTCGAGAACTCAGGCTGATGGAACTAAGAAAGAGTATCAGCAGCAGTGTGTTGCAATTGGAGATGGCGAAAATTATACAAAATATGAGTCGAATCCAGTTATTTCGACCAGTCAGATTCCAGAGGGATTTAGTGTTTTGGACTTTAGGGATCCTAAGATATGGAAGGGAACTGATGGCGATTATCGATGCATTATTGGTGCTAAGGATAAGGACGACAAGGGGCAGATTCTGCAATATAGAAGTAAGGATGGTTTTCATTGGCGGTTTGTAAATGTTTTCGTGGGTAACGATGGCAATTACGGGAAGATGTGGGAATGTCCCGACTTCTTTTTATTAGATGGAAAGGCTGTGGTAATTGTTAACCCTCAGAATATGCTTGCGGAAGGCTTTGAATACAACAACGGCAATAATACTCTATGCATAATTGGAGATTATGATGAGGGTACAGATACATTTATACCTCAGATTTGCCATTCTATAGACTATGGAATTGACTTTTATGCTCCGGAAACTGCAGAAGGCTCAGATGGAAGACGGATTCTGATTGGATGGATGCAGAATTGGGATAATTCTTCGGAGCATGATATTCATGATCCATATTTTGGCCAGATGTCTTTGCCAAGGGAAATAAGGATAATTGATGACAGATTATATCAATTTCCGATAAAGGAATTGGAGGCACTGAGGAGAGACTGTGTGGAGTATAGAGATGTTCTACTTGATGATGAGACTGGGGAAATTGTATTAAAAGGCATCGAGGGAAGAACTATTGATTTTGAAGTGGAGATATATCCAGATGATATAGATGACATGTATGATAAGGTTACTATCTCTATGGCAAAGAATGATACATTCCATACGGATTTTATTTTTAGACCAAGGGAATCTGTTGTAAAAATTGATCGTGAATTTTCGGAGTCAAGGAGAGCGCCTGTTTATCAGAGAGAGGCTGAAATCTCGAATAAAGAGGGAATCCTCAAAGCCAGGTTTATCCTGGACCGGTATAGTGTAGAGGTGTTTATAGAAGATGGCAGACAGGTGATGACGGCAACCATCCCAACAGAGCTTGACGCGCAGGGCATTTCTTTTGCTGCTATCGGAAAAGCGAAAATGAATGTTGTGAAATATATATTGCATGAGGACGAATTATGCTTGTATAGCTGAATGGGATTTATCTGCCGAATGAGAATATTTTGTGTGGCGTAATTTTTTCAAGTAATGTAGAATGATAAGCAAAGAGTTTTGTTAATCGGTATTGATTTCTGGGGGATGGACTTTAATGTTTTCTGTATTTTTCTATGTGCTTTGTACAATAGTTCTTATACCATGCCTGCTGATTGTCTACAGGTCTCAGTTTAGAAATAATGGTCTTATTGCAACCATTATCATGGTGGGTATCTGCAATCTTCTGTGCATAGTAACTGTAATCTCGAGAACGCCAAAGACTGTACTGTTCTCCTTCTACCTATATTACATCGTTCATGCCTGGATGTTCTTTTCTGTGGCCATATTTGCCAAGAAGCTTCTTGGATATGGGAAGGTAAATGTATTTAAGATTTTTTCCCTCTATTCTGCTGTGCTTCAGACTGTGCTTATGCTGTTTGCTGCCATAGTCGGTGGTGTCTATAAGGTTGAGCGTCATATCCTGCTTGGCAGGAACTGGTGGGTTCTCAGCACAAGGCATGCAGCTTTGGAATCACCTGTAAGTATGGCATTTTCCCTCATATATGCTATTTCGATTCTGTATATTGCGGGACTGTTCCTGAGTTATATCAGGAAGACAGCAAAAATATATCGGAGCAGGATATATTTCCTGTTTATTGCGCAGGTTCTTTACCTTGTGATTGAGGTGTATGCTGCGTATCTTAATATGCCAATCTGGCTGATATCTATTATTTTTACCCCTGTATGTATGCTCTCTACCTATTTCACGGTAGCCTATACTGACAGCGTTCTTACCCGTAATGTGCTTTATAATTTTGCAGACGTTCTTGCTGGCGGTTTCGTTCTCTATGATGACAGAGACAGGCTTGTTTACATCAATAAACGAATTGAGCAGCTTCTGCCTGAAACTGTAAAGAGCAGTTTTCAGACGAAGTCGGGCTTTGATGGCTGGAAGATGAGTCAGGAGGATTTTGAGGGGCTCAGGGTAAAACGTATTGACATGGGCAACGTGGCCCTCTATTTCAAGATATTTGAGCACAGGCTTGAGGATGAGGCTGCCTATATCGGTACCTTCTATAACCTTGAGGATACAACTGATTCGGTAAATACGATTACTGCAATGGATGAGGCTAACGAGGCTCTGGAGAGGGCAGCTAAGATGAAGTCTGATTTCCTTGCCAATATGAGTCATGAGATCCGAACTCCTATGAATGCTGTTATCGGAATGGCTGAGATGGCGCTCAGGGAGGATCTTCCTGCCCAGGCGAAGGACTATGTTAATCAGATTAAGACCTCGGGAACCGGACTTCTCAATATCATCAATGATATTCTCGACTTCTCAAAAATTGAATCAGGAAAGATGGATATTATTCCTGAAGTGTATGAGCCGGTTTCGGAATATCATAATATTGGCAATACGCTGATGACCAGAATCGGTGAAAAGGATATTGAACTTATTGTTGATGTGGATCCTACAATACCCTTTAAGCTTGAGGGCGATTCCATGAGAATCAGACAGGTAATCATCAACCTGGCGAACAATGCCATCAAATTTACCAAGAGTGGATTTGTTAGAATTAAAATTACATATGAGAAGGTAAGCTACGAGCAGATCATGCTGACCTGTCATGTTATTGATACTGGTATGGGAATCAAGGCTGAAGACCTTGAGAGTATTTTTGTTAGCTTCCAGCAGGTGGATTCAAAGAGAAACCGAGGTATAGAGGGAACAGGTCTTGGTCTCGCGATTTCAAAGAGTCTTATTGCAAGTATGGGCGGAAAAATCGGAGTGACAAGCGAATATGGAGTGGGATCTGATTTCTACTTTACAATCCCTCAGAAGGTTGCTGACATTCAGCCGTCAATGACAGTTGAGAAGGCTGGTGAAGTATTTGCCGTTGGTATCGTTTATGATGAAGTCCTTGGCGAATTCTTTGAAAGGAACATGGAACAGCTTGGAGTTGAGTATGCAGTTGTATCCTCGGCGGATTGGGCAGATGGAACGCTGGAGTCCATTGTGACAGGAACAGAGAAGCGATGCTTTGTGTTCTTTGAGTCGAAGGATTATGATGCAAGGCTCAGGAACTTCCTGGATAGGTTTGAAGTTCTTGAGGGAGTTATTCTGGTTAATTTCGATTCCTTCTTTACACCTGAACAGAAAAACCTCAGGATGGTGAGACGTCCACTTTCGACTCTTGCATTCTCCCTTGTGCTCAACGATAAGAGAATGAGCTTTGATGGAAGCGAAGACGACTTTGAGTTTGATTTTGTTGCACCGGATGCACGTGTTCTTATTGTTGATGATAATCCGACGAATCTTATGGTTGCCCGAGGACTATTAGAGCCGCTGGGAATGACAATAGAGACTGCAATGAGCGGCAAGCAGGCGATTGAACTTGTTTCACAGTATGATTACGATATCATTTTCATGGATCATATGATGCCGGAGATGGATGGAATTGAGACTGCGCAGTATATTAGGAATCATTTCCCCAACACAGATAATACTCCGATTATTGCCCTGACGGCTAATGCCGTTTCTGGAGCGAAGGAGATGTTCCTGTCAAGTGGAATGAATGACTTTGTTCCCAAGCCGGTTGAGGTAAAAAATATTACCGCCAAGGTGAGACGCTGGCTGCCTAACGAAAAACTTGTGAAGAGAACTGCTCAGGAGTCTTCGGTTGTTTCGGAGGAATCAATCTCAATTGAGGGCATTGATACAGAAGCGGCCATCAAGCTGATAGGCTCTGTTGCTTTATATAAGAAGGTGGCCCAGGACTACTATAAGAATATTGACGGAATGTATGCAGATATTTTTTCTGCATACGAGAGTGGTGACTGGGAGAATTACACGATTAAGGTTCATGCACTAAAAAGTGCTTCGCGTCAGATCGGTGCGATGGACCTGGCGGTTCTGGCAGAGAAACTTGAGGCAGCAGGCCATGAGTCGGATATTGAATATATCAAGGGAAATACAGATGAGCTTCTTGAGCAGTACAGGGTGGTTCAGCAGCTTCTTGCTGTGCCTTTTGGCGAGGTGGAGGAGCAGACCGAACTGGTTGATTTTGACAGCGATGTGCTGATGGACAGGCTTGTTGAACTCAAGAATGGCTGTGATGAGCTTGATATGGATGTCATGGAGCAGATTGGCGAGGAGCTTAAGAAGTACAATTACTCAGAAGAACAGAAAAAACTCGTCGACCGGCTTCTTGAGGCCATCGGAATGATCGATGTTGATACCTGCAATGAAGTGGCAGACGAGTTAATGAGTCTGATATAATTATTCACGAAGTTCCTATGGAATCGTGAATTATAAGTGTTACTGCTTAATCATTTCCATCAGCTTGGAATCGTAATGTGATGCAAGCGAATCATAAACAGAAGTAGTAGCTGATTTGAACTCGGAGAGGTCGGGATATGTAATAGTCATTCCGGCCTCTTTTAATTTCTTGACGTAATCTTCAGTCTGTGACTTGATTAGTGTTCGGTCACGCTCCTGAGCCTTGGCTGCTGCGTCCATGATGAGCTGCTGGTCAGCCTCTGAAAGCTTGTCCCAGACATCCTTCCTGATTACGAAGGGCATTACATCATAACTGTGATTGGTAACAGCGAGATTGGCCTGAACGTCATTCAGCTTGTTGTTGTAGATTACTGGAATGGGATTCTCCTGGGCATCGAAGGAACCATCCTTGAGGGCATCATACAGCTTGGTGAATTCCAGTACCTTGGGCTGGGCTCCGAGTGCGAGCATTGTCTCCATGACAATCTGGTTCTCGGGCGTCCTGATTACGAGATTCTCCATATCTGCAACGCTGTCCACAGGACCTGCAGCTGCTGAGGTCGTTACGCATCTGAATCCATTGTCGTAATGTGCAAGTACCTTGATGTTGTAATCTTCGAGACCTTCCTCTGCCATGCTCTCGATATCACCATCAACAAACTTCCAGGCCTCATCAAAATCGGAGAAAAGGAATGGAAGTGCGGATATTCCGACATCTGAGGAATAGTTTGCAAAATTGCCTGCGCTTGATGCTGTGATATCAACATCGCCATTCATGACACCGCTGATAAGGTCGGCATCGGAACCGAGCTCTCCGTCGGGATGAATCTCGACAGTGATGCGGCCGTCGGTCGCCTGTTCAATTTCGTTCTTAAATAATTCAGTAGCAATTACTCGTGGATCCTTGTCACCAGTTGAAAATCCTGCCTTGAGGACAATTTTATCATCGCCAGAGGCTGACTGGTTCTGACAGCCTGCCAGTGTGAAAGAAAGGGAGACTGCTACTGCTGTCAACAATAAAATCTTTGATTTCATAATTATCCCCTTTTTGTTGTTAGTATAACACAAATTATGAAATCGTGAAAAGAATATTTTGTCCTGTGGCCATCTCGGCAGCCTGCCGATTTTGCTACAGTGCTAAGCCGATTACGAATGTCCGCTTTACAATGTACCAAGGTTGAATATAAAATGTAGGGAGGTTTCCTGGAATAGATGCAGAATGATATACATACATATAGGAAGGATTCGAAGTTGATATTTCGAAGTCTTGGGTGAGGGTTATTTTGGAAGAGATAAGGCTTGTAAAGGCGGAGACGAAGGAACAATATGACAAGATAAAATGGCTCTATAGAAGGTCGTTTGCGAGGCTAGAGAGAATGCCTTATTTTATCCTGAGAAGTAAGATAAAGTCAGGACAGATGGAGATGTATGCCATTGTTGATGAGAAGGATGAATTCCTCGGGTTTGGATGCTATGTGGTTCATGAGGATATCGCGATGGGGCAGTATCTTGCAATTATGCCGGAGTATCAGGGAATGGGCATTGGCAGCAAGGCCCTGCCTCAGATAATAGCGACGATGGGAGACAGAAGGCTGGTGTTTGAGATTGAGAGCACACTGGTGGATGCTCCTGATATTGAGACGCGCCGCAGACGGAAGGCCTTCTATGAGAAGAATGGGATGAAGCCGATGGGATACTCTGTCGTGTACTTCGGCCAGAATATGGAAATTATGGCGCATAACGACAAGGTGAGCTATGAGGAATACATTGGAACCTACAGAGCAGTGCTCGGGTATATTTTTTCGGCGTTCATTCACCTGATCTGAATGCAGATATGGTGTAATAATCTGAGAATAACCACACTATATTGTAGAAAATGACAATATGGTGTGGTATAATTATGTTGAATTTTTGTGATTTTTAATACCAGTGAATGGTTTTATGAGGATTTGACGTAATGAAGATTATTATTGTCGGCTGCGGTAAGGTTGGTCTTACGCTGGCTCAGCAGCTCAGCCAGGAGAATCATGAACTTACAATGATTGATGAGGATGCATACAGGCTTCATCGGGTTACTGACAGTCTTGATGCCATGGGCATTGTCGGTAACGGAGTCAATCATGTTGTTCTGCAGGAAGCAGGCGTGGAGACCGCAGACCTTCTTATCGCTGTCACAGGAAACGATGAGAAGAATCTGCTCTGCTCTGTTATCGCAAGGAAGGCAGGACATTGCCAGACTATTGCACGAATCAGAAATCCTATCTATAACGATGAAATAGAATTCTTAAAGAGAGAATTCGGTGTTGCCATGATCATTAATCCTGAGTATGCGGCAGCCGAAGAAATCTTTCGTATTTTCCAGTTCCCTTCAGCAATCAGAGTGGACTCGTTTGCAAAGGGAAATGTGGAGTTTCTTCAGTTCAAGGTAATCAAGGACTCACCGCTTATTGGTAAGAAGCTGTACCAGATGCACCAGGAGTTTAAGCTTAAGGTGCTGATTGGAACTGTTATAAGAGGCGATGAGGTTATCATTCCCAATGGTTCGTATGAGTTCATGGAAGGTGATACGGTCTCTGTTGTTGCACAGAAGATGGTTGCCATTGAGTTCTTCAAAATCATTAATATGGCCAAGGACCGCGTAAGGGACGTAATGATAGCTGGCGGCGGAGAGATTGGCTTCTATCTGTCCAAGCTCCTTGTGAATGCGGGAACAGGACTTACCATAATCGACAATGATAAGGAGAGGTGTGAGTATCTGAGCACTGAGATTCCCGATGCAACCATCATTTATGGTGATGCGACAGAGCAGGACCTTTTGATCGAAGAGGGACTTGAGAACGTAGGTGGATTTGCGGCTCTTACAGGTGTTGATGAGGAGAATATCCTTCTGTCCCTCTACGCGAGGGATGTCTCAACGGCAAAGACTGTAACGAGAGTTGACAGAGGAAGCTTTAACTCGGTAATCAATGAGATGAATCTTGGATCGATAATTTATCCCAGGATCATCACTTCGGACAGCATTCTTAAGTTTGTCCGTTCATGGAACACGGATTCTGACAGTGAGGTTGAGACACTTTACAAGCTTGCAGACGGAAAGGCTGAAGCGGTTGAGTTCATTCTTAAGGGTGACAGCTCGTTCCTGGGAATTCCTCTTCAGGCACTTAAATTCAGACCGAACACACTGATTGGATGCATCTACAGAAATCATCAGGTTATCATCCCTTCAGGACAGGATACTCTTAAGGCAGGCGATTCAGTCATCGTAATGATGGCAGGGTACAGGGTTTCATCTATTAGAGAGATTTTTGAGAAATGAATTATTCCATGATTTTATATATCTTGGGCTTTGTGCTTAAGTTCGAGGCGGGATTCCTTCTGCTTCCGGCTGTCACAGGCCTTGTATATGGAGAATTTTCAGGCGTGTATTACCTGATTACTGCTGTGGTTTGTGCGGTGCTGGGATACTTGCTTGGAAGAAAAGAACCCAAGTCGATGATGCTGTATACGAGAGAGGGATTTGTGTCCGTAGCACTCAGCTGGATTGTGATGTCAGTGTTTGGGGCACTGCCGATGACGCTCTGCGGCGATATTCCCTTTTATGTCGATTCGCTTTTTGAGACCATCTCGGGATTTACCACAACTGGAGCCAGTATCTGTCCTGATGTTGAGCTGCTTACACATGCCACCCAGTTCTGGCGAAGCTTCACACACTGGATTGGCGGTATGGGAGTGTTTGTGTTCATAATGGCAATTCTTCCCATGATGGGCGGTTCGACAATGAATCTCATGAAGGCGGAGAGCCCGGGGCCATCAGTGGGCAAGCTGGTTCCTCATGTTAAGGATACGGCAAAGATTCTGTATGGACTCTATCTTGGCATAACAGTTGCAGAAGCAATCCTGCTTATCGTATTTGGAATGCCTGTGTTTGATGCGCTGACAACAACCTTCGGAACTGTGGGTACCGGAGGCTTCGGAATTAAGGCGGACAGCATTGCCAGTTACTCTTCAACGCTTCAGTGGATTGTAACCATCTTCATGATTATGAGTGGAATTAACTATACCGCGTACTATCTGATTCTGGTAAAAAAATTCAAAGACGCCTTCAGCATTGAGGAGGTCAGATGGTATCTTGCCATCGTTCTTATCGCAGGAGCGGTAATTACTGTCAATGTAAGAGGCTTTTATGATTCCTGGGGAGAGACTCTGAAGCATGCGTTTTTTCAGGTTGCATCAATCATTACGACAACGGGATTCGCAACCACGGACTTTGATCTGTGGCCTGAGATGAGCAAGACGATTCTGGTAATATTGATGTTCATAGGTGCCTGTGCAGGAAGTACAGGCGGTGGAATGAAGGTTTCAAGATTCGTAATCCTCTTTAAGACCATCCGCAAGGAACTTTCGATAATCATTCATCCAAGGGAGATAAAGAAGATCCGAATGGACGGCCATGCCATTGAGCATGAAGTAGTGAGAGCGACGAATGTGTTCCTTGCAATCTATTTTGTGATACTGCTCGGGTCGGTCCTGCTTATCTCGGTTGATGAGTTCAGTTTTACGACAAACTTTACGGCTGTAGCAGCGACGCTCAACAACATTGGTCCTGGTCTTGATCTGGTTGGACCCACGAGGAATTTTGCTGCTTTTAATGTTTTTTCAAAATTTGTGCTCATGTTTGATATGCTTGCCGGAAGGCTTGAGCTGTTTCCAGTGATGGTAATGATGCTTCCGTCTACATGGAAGAGAAAATAAATATTTTTTAGAGGAAAAAAGATGTCTACTATATATGATGTTGTAATAATTGGGGCCGGACCTGCTGGGATGGCAGCTGCAATATATGCGAAGCGTGCAAGGCTTTCCTGTGTTGTAATTGAGAAGACAGGTGGCCAGGGCGGACAGGTCCTGAATACCTACGAGGTTGATAATTATCCTGGACTGCCGGGTCTTGGTGGATATGAGCTCAGTATGGCTTTCAAGGAGCACTGTGACAAGATGGAAGTCGAGTTTGTGACAGACGAGGTCATCGGATTCAACGATGAAGGCGATGTGAAGCAGGTGTTTGGCGAGGATAGGACTTATGAGTGCCGCACAGTGATAGTTGCCACAGGTGCAAGACATGCAAAGCTTAAGGTGCCTGGAGAGGATGAACTGTCAGGTGCCGGCGTATCATACTGTGCAACCTGTGATGGCGCCTTCTTCAGAAACAGGAAGGTTGCAGTTGTCGGTGGCGGTGACGTGGCAGTGGAGGATGCGATATTCCTGGCACGAGGATGTGAGAAGGTATACCTTATACATAGAAGGAATGAACTCAGGGCGGCCAAGAAGCTTCAGGAAACACTGTTTTCTCTTCCTAATGTGGAAATCGTATGGGACAGCGTCGTGACTGAAATCCAGGGTGATGGAATGGTATCTGCGGTTGCGCTGAAGGATGTACAGAGCGGAGGCGAGTCAGTACTTCCTGTCGATGGAGTGTTTGTTGCTGTCGGAATTCTTCCTAATTCAAATGAGTTCACAGGAAAGATACCTGTGAATGAGCATGGATACATTGTGGCGGATGAGAATGGAAAGACATCTCTTCCTGGAGTGTTTGCTGCAGGAGATGTAAGGCAGAAAGCACTCAGGCAGATAGTGACTGCGGTAGCTGATGGAGCCAATGCAGTGACATCTGTTGAGAAGTATCTGATTGAACATAGGCAGTAATGCATCTGTTGACATAATCTCTATATATTGTGTCATTTATGTAAACGCAATTATAGGTGTAGTTGTTGACAGGTATTTCGAAAAGTGATATATTTTGTAATAGATTTAATAAATTTGTAACAAATATGTTTTTGATAAAAAACAAAATTTGAGGTATAGATGAAGAAGTTTATTCCAAAGATAATTGCATTAGGCGTTGCCATGACAGTAACGGTTGCTTCTATCAATATGGATATAAGTGCAGCTTCGCTTTCGGCTGGTCTTCCTGTTGCAGGAATCGCCAGAGTGCTGAATGAAGGCAAATCAGTGACTTCGGTCAAGGCTGATCAGATTAAGATTAAGAACCGGGCAGAAGCAGAAATTGCAGGCAACACAAGTGGTGATGGAATACTGATGACAGCTGGTGCTGGTTCGGGCGCAGCAAGTGATGACTACAGTTTTGGCTCCAAGATTTCCACAATCAAGGAGACAGTTGGCACATCAGAGCCGGCGCTTATTACTGTTGGTGCTGCATCTGTTACGGTAAACCAGACAATCAGCCAGAATATGGTACTTTCTAAGAGTGCTAACCTTGAGTCAGAGGAGATTAAGGAAGAGACTCTTGAAGAGGATGAAGAGACAACTGCCGATGAGGAGTATGCCGATGAGGAGAGCGCAGATGACGACGACCTTGTCGATGCAACGACATCTTCTAAGAATCAGGATGATGAAGATTTCTCAAATCTTGTAATCGCTCGGGTTAATGATTACGTTAACGTTCGTGAGGAGCCCAGCGAGGAGAGTGAGATTGTAGGTAAGCTGTACAACAAGTCAGTTGGTGACCTGCTTGAGGAGGCTGGTGACTGGTACAAGATTAAATCCGGCAACTGTACAGGTTATGTCAAGGGTGAATATGTTGTTACTGGTGATGAAGCAGTTGAGCTGGCCAAGGAAGTCGGCACAAGAATGGCTAAGGTAACTACAACCACACTTTATGTTAGAGAAGAGCCTTCGACAGAGTCCGAGGTCATCGGAATGGTTCCTATTGATGATGCACTTACAGTATCTGAGGAACTTGACGGATGGGCTAAGGTTTCAGTCGAGGAAGGTGACGGATACGTTTCTACAGAATTCGTAAAGCTTTATACAGAGTTTGTACATGCTGAGTCAAAGGCAGAAGAGGAAGCAAGACTTGCAAAGGAAGAGGCTGCAAGGAAGGCTGCACGTGAGGCTGCGAGAAAGGCTCAGGAGAAGAATTCGAAGAAGCAGACTGCATCAGGTGGAAGCGCTCCTGCTGCCAACTATGTAGTATCAGGTTCTGGTACAGGATCATCAGTTGCAAGCTATGCTCTTCAGTTCGTAGGTAACCCTTATGTATACGGTGGAACATCACTTACAAACGGAGCTGACTGCTCAGGATTTGTAATGAGTGTATATAGGAACTTCGGCGTATCGCTTCCTCACTCATCAGGTGGTGACAGAAATGTCGGATACAACGTAGGCGGTCTTGCAAATGCTCAGCCAGGTGACATTGTATGTTACTCAGGACACGTTGCTATCTACATCGGTGGAGGACAGATTGTTCATGCATCTACACCTTCATCAGGAATCAAGGTTTCTAATGCATCATACAGAAATGTACTTGCAGTAAGAAGAATTTTCTAATAATGATTCTTCGGTTAATGAAATCTTTGAGTTAATTAGTGATAGTAGTTTGAAAAATAATAATATCAATGAGGCGGTGACACCCGATGCGGTGCGCCGCCTTTTTGAGTACCACTATACATTTGAAATAATAGTGAAAATATCTAATAAGATTGAAAAAACACGATGGGTTTGGTATAATTTGAACAAATCCAATCCGAAAGGAGCTGATGACATGAAAATTATTATTGTTGGCAAGAACATTGAGGTGACTCCCGGACTTAAGGCGGCAGTTGAAGAGAAGATTGGAAAGCTGGATAAGTTCTTTGCGGCTGACACAGAGGCACATGTTACTCTGAGCGTTGAGAAGGACCGTCAGAAGATTGAGGTTACCATTCCTGTTAAGGGCAGCATCATCAGAAGCGAGCAGGTCAGCACGGACATGTACATCTCCATCGATCTTGTTGAGGAGATCATCGAGCGTCAGATGAAGAAGTATAAGAGCAAGCTGATTGCCAAGGAGCAGGGAGGCGGATTCCTGAAGGAAGACTTCGCAGACATAGATGCAGAGGACGAGGAGGTTAAGATTGTAAAGACCAAGCGCTTTGGTCTTAAGCCAATGTTCCCCGAGGATGCATGTGTTGAGATGGAGCTCCTTGGACATGATTTCTTCGTATTCAGAAACGCTGAGACGGACGAGGTTAATGTAGTATATAAGAGAAAGGGCAACACATACGGACTTATTGAGCCTGAGTGCTGATTTTCGAAAAATAATAATTAGCTGATTCGAGACTGCCGCTTAAGGAAGACTGTTCCAAGCGGCAGTTTTTTCGTATATCTGTATTTTAATTAGTACACTGTATACAAAAAACAAGTAGAGGTTGAATTATTAATATCGCTGTGATAAAATAGCCTTTAGTGACAATGACAAAAAAATAACAATCATTTTCAAATCACATTTTTACCACTTTTAAGGAGGAAATTAAAATGGCAAAGAAGGTAGTTATTGCTAGCGCTTGTCGTACTGCAATCGGTACAATGGGCGGCTCACTTTCAACAACACCCGCAGCTGAGCTTGGTGCAATCGTAATCAAGGAAGCTGTTAAGAGAGCAGGAATCAAGCCTGAGGATGTAGATCAGGTATATATGGGATGCGTTATCCAGGCTGGTCTTGGACAGAACGTAGCTCGTCAGGCAACACTTAAGGCTGGTCTTCCTATCGAGGTTCCCGCTGTAACAATGAACGTTGTTTGTGGTTCTGGTCTTAACGCAGTTAACCAGGCAGCACAGATGATTATGGCAGGCGATGCAGATGTAGTTATCGCTGGTGGTATGGAAAACATGTCTATGGCACCTTATGCAATTCCTCAGGCTCGTTATCGGTTACAGAATGAACAACGGCACAGCTCGTTGATACAATGGTTAACGATGCCCTTTGGGATGCATTCAATGACTACCATATGATTAAGACTGCTGACAACATCTGTGAGGAGTGGGGAATCACAAGAGAGGATCTTGATGAGTTCGCACTTAAGAGCCAGCAGAAGGCAGCTAAGGCTTTAGAGACAGGCGCTTTTGCAGAAGAGATCGTGCCTGTTGAGGTTAAGAAGAAGAAGGAAATCATCGAGTTCAAGGTTGATGAGGGACCTCGTGCCAACACAACACCTGAGGGACTTGCAAAGCTTCGTGCTATCAACCCTAACGGATTCGTTACAGCTGGTAATGCTTCAGGTATCAATGACGGTGCTGCAGCACTCGTTATCATGTCTGAGGAGAAGGCTCAGGAGCTCGGCATCAAGCCTATGGCTACATTCGTGGCTGGCGCTCTTGCAGGCTGCAGACCTGAGGTAATGGGTATCGGACCTGTTCCCGCAACACAGAAGGCTATGGCTAAGGCTGGATACAAGATTGAGGACTTCGATATCATCGAGGCTAACGAGGCATTTGCTGCACAGTCTATCGCAGTAGGCCGTGATCTTGGAATCGACGTTGACAAGCAGCTCAACCCTAACGGTGGTGCAATCGCTCTTGGACATCCTGTTGGAGCTTCAGGTGCTCGTATCCTCGTTACTCTTCTCCACGAGATGAAGAAGGCAGGCGCTAAGAAGGGTCTTGCTACACTTTGTATCGGTGGTGGAATGGGATGCGCTACTATCGTTGAGATGGACTAATTTATCTGTAATTTTTAGACACGCTGCCTACCGGGGCTTTTGGCCCTGGGAAGGCAGGGTGCCTTTATTGCTTTTATAAAAGGAGAAAAATAATGGATTTCATTCTGTATGAAGTGAATGGTGCAGTCGGCACAATCACAATCAATCGTGAGAAGGCTCTCAACGCTCTGAACTCTCAGGTTCTTGACGAGCTTTCAGCTACTCTTGATGCAGTTGATCTCGACACAGTTCGCTGCCTTATCCTTACAGGTGCAGGCGAGAAGAGCTTTGTTGCAGGCGCTGATATCGGAGAGATGAGCACACTTACTAAGGCTGAGGCTGAAGCATTCGGTAAGAAGGGAAATGATGTATTCAGAAAGCTTGAGACATTCCCTATTCCCGTTATCGCTGCAGTTAACGGATTCGCTCTTGGCGGCGGATGCGAGATTTCAATGAGCTGCGACATCAGAATCTGTTCTGAGAATGCTATGTTTGGTCAGCCCGAGGTTGGTCTTGGAATCACACCTGGATTCGGTGGCACACAGAGACTTGCCCGTCTTGTAAGCCCTGGAATGGCTAAGCAGCTTATCTACACAGCACGCAACATTAAGGCTCCCGAGGCTTACAGAATCGGTCTTGTTAATGACATCATCAAGGCTGAGGTTGATGAGCAGGGCAACGTTGTTAAGTCTGCTAAGGAAGCTCTTATGGAAGCAGCAGGCAAGATGGCAGCAGGTATTGCTAAGCAGGCTCCTATCGCAGTTCGCGCTTCTAAGAAGGCAATCAACGATGGTCTCCAAGTAGATATGGACCAGGCAATCGTTATCGAGGAGAAGCTCTTCGGAAGCTGCTTCGAGACAGAGGACCAGAAGGCTGGAATGGGCAACTTCCTTGAGAAGGACAAAGAGAAGAAGCTTAAGGTTGTTCCTTTTGTTAATCGTTAATAAATCACTTATTTTAAGGAGGAAATACAAATGAAGGTTGGTGTTATCGGCGCCGGTACAATGGGACAGGGCATTGCTAAGGCATTTGCTCAGACAGAAGGTTATGAAGTAGTACTTTGCGATATCAAGCAGGAGTGGGCTGAGGGCGGAAAGGATAAGATCGCTAAGGGTTACGCTAAGCTTGTTGCTAAGGAAAAGATGACTCAGGAAGCAGCTGATGCTATCGTTGCTAAGATCACTCCTGGTCTTAAGGAAGACCTCTGTGCTGATTGCGATCTCATCGTTGAGGCAGCATTTGAGAACATGGAAGTTAAGAAGACAACATTTGGTGAGCTTGACAAGTTCGTTAAGCCTGAGTGCATCTTCGCTTCAAATACATCTTCACTCTCTATCACAGAGATTGGAAACGGACTTACACGTCCTATGATCGGTATGCATTTCTTCAATCCTGCAGACCGTATGAAGCTTGTTGAGGTTATTGCTG
>DCHL01000138.1:0-3652 GCA_002317595.1 Lachnospiraceae bacterium UBA1753
AAATATGATGCAGTGTTCTCTGTCAATTTTTATCCGCTTCTTTCTCGAATCTGCGAGGTATTTAGGGTGAAGTATATCTCCTGGACAACAGACTGCCCTGTGGATGAGCTGTTTTCAACGGAGCTTAGCAACTCTGTAAACAGGACCTTCTGCTTTGACTATGCGCAGTATGAACGAGCACATGCAATCAGCCCTAACAGTGTATTCTACATGCCGCTTGCCACCAATGTGGCAAGGTGGGATTCTGTGATATCGGCGGCTTCACAGGAAGAACTGTCAAAGTTCAAATCAGATGTTTCATTTGTGGGCTCGCTCTACACTGAGAAGAAGGGACAGGACTGGTTTGAGACATCGGCAAGGCTCAGGCTTGATGCTATCGATGCGGTAGCAGAAGCGGTTAGCGAACTGCAGTCTGGAGATGAATCGACAGACGGAACTGTCAACTGTGCATTGAGGTTTGATGTCTATACTGGAAGTGATACAGAGGGACTGCCTGTCAATAATTGTGGCAGGGTTAAGACACACACAGAAATGCCGCTTGTATTTAATCAGAGCGCAATTAATCTTAATATTACCTGCACATCCATCGAGACTGGAATCCCGCAAAGAATATGGGATATCCTGGGAACTGGTGGATTTGTTCTTACGAACCACCAGCCTGAAATAGATGAGTTTCTTGTGGTGGGTGAAGACCTTGCGGTGTTTGAATCTCAGGAGGATCTGAAGGAGAAGATAAAATATTATCTTACACATGATAAGGAGCGTAGCCAGATTGCGGCGAATGGCTACAGGAAAGTCAAGGCAGAGCACACTTTCGTGAGCAGGATGGCGGATATTCTGTATATCGCGTTTGCAGTGTGATAGAACAGGGCGCTACAGGAATCTGTAGCGCCCCGTAAAATCCTAATTCTGGTTAGCTTTAATCTTTTCAAGTTCTCGAAGAAGTCTTGCTATTTCATCATCCTTTTCGGCGATAATCTCATCCTTTTCGGCGATGACCTCATCCTTTTCCTCAATCGTTTTTTCAAAATGGTGTATACGTCGATAGTATTCCTCGCGTCTGCGGGCCTCTTCCTGAACATCAAAGTCTTCAAAGAGCGCCTGGATTTTTTCAACTGTAGCTTGCATGAACGAATCCTCCTTCGCAATTTCTCTTAGATCTTCCCAAGTTCTGGCAGTTATCAGGCGACACCACGAGTCCAATTTATATGATTTATCACGCGGTGTTGCTTCGTGAATTCGCTTTAAGTTTACCACGGAAATCTTGAACTTGTCACTGTAGATTTGAGTGTTATCAGAGTTTGAAAGCCTGAAAGTGTCGTAGAATACATTGTTTTCAATGGTCATAGGCATAGCCCTCCTTATAAATGAGATAAATAGCACGGGGATAGTGTCGAAATGGACAAAGATGCGATATCCCGATGTGAACCAGATGAACCAGTATGACGGTTCATCAAGGTGACTGTAATACTAGCACTGTTTTTTCTGTGAATCAATAGTATAATTGAGTTAGTTGACTGAAAAGCTGCGAAGCAAAGCGGATTGCGAATGTTCGCTTTACATGAAGAACTGATAATATTGGCTTAAACTGAGAGTGGAAATATGATTTTTTCTTTTTGCATAATTACAAAAAACGAGAGCACGAGACTCGAGAAGTGCCTGCTGGCACTGCGGGCAGCGTTTGGCAGTGAGGTGGAGATTGTTGTTGTCGACACGGGGTCTTCTGATGACACCTGCGAGATGGCAGGGAAGTATACTGATAAACTCTTCTATTTTGAGTGGATTGGGGACTTTGCCGCAGCAAAGAATTATGCGGCAGCCTGCGCATCAAATGATATCGTGTGGATAATGGATAGCGATGAGTATGTGCGTGGGGATGTTCTGGGTAATGCTCCTGAGGATGCTCTGGAAAGTGAGTCAGGAAAGCGGACGACTCTTGACGAACTGAATGCCCTTATTGAAACCCACCCCAATGATGTTGGTCGCATGTGCAGGATAAATGACACTCTCCAGGGTGAGGAACTGACCAAGTATACAGACTGGACCAACCGAATTTTTGACAGAAACAGGTTCTGCTTCAAGGGAAAGATTCATGAGCAGATTGTGAGAGGCAGCGTATTCACTGGTCCTTCGGGAGATGAATCTCCCTATGTGATTTACAGGACAAATGTGATTGCTGACCATGATGGCTATGTAGGAACAGCAGAAGAGAGGAAGAAGAAGGCACAGAGAAATGCGGATCTTCTTCTCAAGGAGCTTGAGGAACGGCCGGAAGACACCTACATTCTGTATCAGACCGGCAAGGCGTTTTTCCTGATGGAAGAATTCGAAAAGTCCGTGGAGTACTTTGAGCGTGCGGTATCTCTTGAACTAAATCCCTCTCTTGAGTATGTGATTGACCTTATTGAGACCTACGGTTATGCGCTGATTAATTCTGGACACCCGGAGGTGGCAGCTTCTCTTGAGAGTGTTGCGACTGATTTTGGTCAGAGCTCAGACTATAACTTCATGCTTGGAATTGCGATGATGCAGACGGCGCAGTTTGATAAGGCCGCAGACTATTTTGAGAAGGCTGTGGCAACCGGCCCCTCGAAGATGCAGGGAGTAGATTCTTACCTGGCCTGGTACAATATCGGCGTCATGCTCGAGTGCCTTGGACTATCTGAAGATGCAAGGGCATATTACGGAAAGTGCGGAGACTATTCGCGTGCAGTTGAGGCATTAAACAGGATTGGATGATGATAAAAAGACACAAAAATGATTTGATCTTAACAGGGATTATTATTCTTGCCGGACTTGTGACGGCGGCCCTTGTGCTGCTCACGAGACCGACGGGCAGTACTGTGTCCGTCAGGGTTGATGGCAAGGAGATTGCCTCATTTTCCTTGGATGAAGACAGGGAGCTTTACATTCCAGGGAAGGGCGGAAGTAATCAGCTTGTTATCAGAGGTGGTTATGCCTGGATGTCAGAGGCGGACTGCCCAGATGGGCTCTGCGTTGGAATGGGAAAAATAAACCGGGCAGGTCAGTCGATTATCTGCCTTCCGCACAAGGTGGTTATCCAGATTGAGGGTCCTAAGGAAAGTGGGACGGAAACGATAGATTTTACTACGGGATGAAGGTGGACTGGCAGTGAAGAAGTGGCACAGAGCTGACAATTTAATGAAAAATAAAGCGGCGGGAAGACCTGCAATGAGGACGTCGCTGTACGGAATCCTTATAGCGCTTGCACTCATCCTAAGCTATGTGGAGTCGCTTGTTCCAGCATTTTTTGCAGTTCCTGGAATGAAGGTGGGACTCACCAACATAGTAGTAATTTTTGCACTTTTCTGTCTCGGCGAGAAGAGTGCCCTGATGGTGAATTTCATAAGGATTCTTCTTGTGGGTGCACTGTTTGGAAATGGTGTCAGCCTTGCCTATAGTCTTGCCGGTGGTCTGCTTAGCATTGTAGTAATGATAATCCTCAAAAAGACAGGAAAGTTCAGCATCGTTGCGATATCCATCGCAGGCGGTGTGAGCCATAATGTGGGACAGATTTTAGTTGCAATACTGCTGTTAAAGACTGTGGCCGTCGCCTGGTATCTTGTGATTCTGTGGTTTACGGGAATTGCAGCAGGCTTCGTCATTGGTGTGATTGGCAGTCTGATTACAG
>DCHL01000138.1:3731-3869 GCA_002317595.1 Lachnospiraceae bacterium UBA1753
GTATAGAGCACGGAAAATGTGTGAAATATAAATCCCTTTTTACAAAAGTGTGTCTTGCTATTTTGCCACTTCAGTAAACTCCGATATCAAGCAAAAAGTAGACACCCTTATTTCTGCATGAAATCTCTGGTGAAAAAA
>DCHL01000189.1:0-2659 GCA_002317595.1 Lachnospiraceae bacterium UBA1753
ATTGACATTCTTGGTAACCTTTGCATCGTAGGTCTCAGCCTTCATGATCTCAGTGATATCAAGTCCTGTTGTCTCCTTGATAGTCTCGATGGTCTTGGCAAGAACAGTAGGAACGTAAGAACCCATTGAACCAACACCTGAATCATTGCCACCACCCTCGATGATGGTAACCTTGTCGATAGACTCAAGGGGCTTAGCAATAGCTTCTGCCATCTGAGGAAGTGCCTTAACGATCATCTCCATCATGGCAGCCTGGCCGTACAGTTTCATAGCCTCAGCCTTCTTCTCCATTGCCTCAGCCTCAGCCTTACCCTTAGCCTCAATGGCTTCAGCCTCAGCCTTACCTACCGCAGCAATACCTTCTGCTTCCTTAAGCTTTGCATAGATCTCAGCATCAGCCTGGGCCTTTACAGCCTCGGCAATCTGCTGCTTCTCATACTTCTCAGCCTCTGCCTGCTTCTCCTTCTCGTACTTCTGAGCCTCAGCTTCTCTCTGACGCTCGATGAGCACTGCCTCAGCCTGCTGCTGTCTGCGGTACTTCTCAGCCTCTGCAGTTTTACGTACCTGGGCATTGAGGGCCTGCTCAGCAACCATGGCCTCTTTCTGCTTCAGTTCAACCTCGCGTTCCTGCTTAGCAATATCAGCATTAGCCTTGGTGATTTCGATTGTCTTTCTCTGTTCTTCCTTCTGGATTTCATAAGCCGCGTCAGCCTCAGCCTGCTTGGCATCGGCATTTTTCTTGAGTTCAGCCTGCTTAATTGAAAATTCATTCTGTCTGATGGCAATCTCCGTCTCAGAAGCAACCCTTGCCTCATTGGCAGCCTGCTTAGCCTCAGCATCTGCGATAGCAACGTCTCTCTCAGCCTGAGCCTTAGCAATACTTGCACTCTTCTGGATCTGTGACATATTGTCCTGTCCAAGAGCGGTGATCAGGTTCTGCTCATCCTCAATTCTCTGGATGTTACATGAGATGATATCAATACCGAGGGCGTTCATATCCTTCTGCGCCTTCTCCTGCACCTCATCACCAAATTTTTTACGATCAACGTTGAGGTCACGGAGTGGAACAGTACCGATAATCTCACGCATGTTGCCCTGAAGTGAATCAGTCAGCGCATGAATGATCTGCTCCTCACTCATGTTAAGGAAGTTCCTCATAGCGAGCTTGATTCCATCCTCGTCAGTCTTGATTCTTACCTTGGCAACTGCATCGATGTCAACTCCAATGAAGTCAAGTGTGGGCACGTAACCGTTGGTCTTGATGTCAATGCTGACCTGCTTTAAAAGCAGCATATCCTTTCTCTCAAGCCATGGAAGCTTCACTCCAGCACGTCCAATCAGGATTCTGGGCTCTTTCTTGTAACCAGAAATGATGAACGCAACGTTCGGGGGTGCCTTTACATATCCGCTCGCAATGATGGACAACAGTGCAATCACTGCAAGAACAACGAGCGCAATTAGTACATAACTCATATCTAACATATCTTTTGCCTCCTGCAATATGTGATATCAACTCGATTTCTTCGAAATCTTCATTAATATCAATGTGAATCAAAATGACTTCGTCATGATGATTACGCCTCTTGGTTAATTCAATACTATACCCCTCGTAAAAAATATACACAGGTGCTCGCACGCATTAGCCTGCTCTATTTCGCGCTGCGCGAAATTTAATATTTGTAGGTGTTTTCGGTTCCGATGGTTATCCCCACGGCGACTCATTACGATTTTCGTCATCAGCTTCGTCATCATCAAGTTCAATCACTTCCATGCGAATTTCTCTGAACTTACGCAATACACACCATGCAAGTGCCATGGCGTCAACAATGATAGCCAGCCTCAGGCCAATCTTTGACATCGCAATAGCCAATAATACATTATCCATCCTTCCACTGAGCGTCATGAATGCCACAACACACGCATGCAGTGAATAGAGTGCCCCAATGAAGGAAATCACCTCAAACCTAAACATCCTCTTAATAATTCTTTTTATCATCAATAATTCTCCTTTGGGTGAAATAGCCGATGTTTTCTCTTGCCTTCAACATCACAGGATAATTATATCTGTTTCTATTATGTGAAAAAATAAACTGGCAGTATAGTTCTATATCCTGCCCGCTTTTTCGCACCATGTGCTACAATACAAGTGTATATACTGCAAAGCAAGGTGAGCGGCCTTGTGATATCACTACAAAGCAAGGCAATCACCTACAAAAATGGAAAGAGGTAATTTCTTATGGTACTTGAAAATGGAGTGGTAATTCATCAGCCCAACAGTGATAACATGGAGACCTTCAGCGACAACATTCATGCAGCTCCTTGGAAGGAATACTTTCTCATGAATGATCCAGAAACCGAGATTACTGTGAAAATCGTGCATCATCCCAAGGGTAATATGACACCCTGGCACAAGCATCCCTGTGCCCATGGCGACTATGTCCTGGAAGGGACAATGCGCACCAATTTCGGGGACTTCGGTCCCGGCAGTTTCCTCTGGTTCCCCGAGGGTGTCGAAATGGAGCATGGTGCTACTGAGGACGAAGATGTGACCTTCCTTTTTATCTCAAACAAGCACTTCGAAATGATCTACGTCGACAAGGAAACCGGCGAGGAACTTCACGTGCCCGCAACAGCTCCGAAAAGTGAATGATTCTAAGAA
>DCHL01000189.1:2758-4859 GCA_002317595.1 Lachnospiraceae bacterium UBA1753
ATATTTTATCTCAATGCAAAATTAACAGTTGCAGGATGTGGCTTATGAGAAGTAGCTTACAGTTTCCTCAAGCTTGATTGACTGCTCTCTTGTCACCCCTGATTCAGAGACAATGTTTTCGATTGAAGACTTAATCTGTGAAATAGAAGCAGATACCTCTTCGTTGGATGCAGCATTCTCTTCTGATACAGCACTAAGGTCAGCCACAGCCGATGTAATATTGACCTTCGCATCGTTGAGAGTCTGAATCTTATCGCCAATCATTCCAATCTGAGATATTGAAGTCTTGATTTCGTCATCAAGCACCTTGAACTTATCCTGCGTCTCAGCAATATATGACTGCTCCTGGAGAATGATATTCTCAACATCAGCAGACAGCTTAACAGATACTGCAGACTTATCAACGATCTCCTGTACTAGATTCTTAATTTCTGTCGCAGAACCATTTGACTGCTCAGAAAGGTGGTTGATTTCTGTTGCAACGACTGCGAATCCTCTTCCTGCCTCTCCAGCTCTTGCTGCCTCAATTGAAGCATTGAGTGCAAGAAGGTTGGTCTGATGAGCAATTGAAAGAATCAGATTTACAGCAGTCTGAATCTTCTCAACGCTGACATTTGTCTCCCTGATCTGGTCTGAAATATTCTTGATGGACTCGACACTCTTCACTGATGATTCAGCTACGCGGGCGATATTGCTCTGAGCATCATTATTTGCCGCGTTAATTTTATCCGAGCTGTCAGTGAGTTCATTGGTACTTACCGTGATATCATCAATGGCATTTCCAATATTGATGACATCAGCATTGATTTCCTGAACATTAGTAGCGAGCATTGTTGCTCCGCCTGCCAGTTCTTCCATAGCAGAAGAAATCTGAGTCAGGCCATTGTCACTCTCATTCGCGGTGCCATCCACTGTCGTGGCACTGTTCTTAAGCTCAAATCCGATATTCTTGGTAGCACTGATTGTTTCTTTGAGCACATTCTGCAGTGTCTTAGCTGACTGGATAAGTGTCTTTGTCTCAAAGAGCGGTGACGAAATATCTGTGTCTGCGTTGAGTGAACCCTTTGATGTATCATCAAGAGCAAGCGCAACCTTCTTAAGAGGATCAGACATCTTCTTTGCAATAATCAGAGCGAGTATTCCAAACAGAAGAAGTGCAAATATGCTGAGACCAAAGCCAATTGCTGTAGTCTTCTTAACTCCGCTGAGAACTTCGTCCTCATCAGCAACAAGAACAGCAATGTACTTGTCCCCATTACCAACATAGTATGAAGAATATTTTTTCTTACCCTTAAACAGATATTCAAGACACTCGGGCTCGGGATGATTTCCAGCCTGAAGCTCAGCTACTAACTTCTTAACTGCGTCATTCTCTACCTGACTGCCAATCTTTGACTCGTCAGGATGGCTGAGCATAACACCCTTATTGTCGACAAAATATACATATGCTGAAGAAAGGCCCAGTCCCGTAACATCAGTAAACTTCTCGGAAATGTTGCTTACTGTAGACGCACCTCCTATGAATCCTATCGGCGTATCACCATCAAATACAGGAACATACAGCGACATTACAAGCTGACCAGACGCAGGTGATGTAACAATACCCACATTGTAGACTCCGTCAGAAGCAAGCATTGCATCCTGCAGAGATGTAAGTGCATCGCCCTCACGGGTTCTGATTCCAATAACTCCTTCAACGGGATGTGTCAGCACCAATGAATCCCAGCCAGCAATATAGATTGCCTCCCAGCCATTGAGCTGCTTGTAGAAATTCATTGTGTATTCCTGAGCCTGCTTTTGTATCTCAGGATCATCCTGATTGAGAAGTGCCTGCTTTACGATATCAGCAGAAGCGAAGGCCTGCATCGTCTCGCCAGTATTTTCTGACGCAAAATCGAATGCAGCACCGATTTCCTTGATGACAGATACGAATGAACGGCTTGCTGAAGCCTTCAGCTCCTTTGTACTGCTACTCACAAGGATTGAACTAAGCAGCACAGTGATTACAATCATAGGAATGATTGCGAACGCCAGAAGCAGCTTGTTCATGTCAAATCTAAACTCTCTTCCCTTATTATTCTCCCTTGCCATAATAATTACC
>DCHL01000189.1:5055-9577 GCA_002317595.1 Lachnospiraceae bacterium UBA1753
CCATGCGAGTACACCATGTCAAAGGCCTGCTCCTTGGTAATCTTGAAGTGATCCCACAGGAGAAAGGTCGCCAGGCCGTGGGTATAAATCACGATATCTGCCACAACCTTATCCACTGCCTCGGGGGTGAGGTCAAATTCAGATACAAGCATTTCCTTTACCGCAGGTTCCCCCAGTTTATCGAGCACGTTCGGCTCATCCGCAACAAGGTCGCCCGGATCATCCACGCAGAGAAATCTGAAAACCTTCGGAAAATCGTATGCGTTCTCGATATAGAGCTTACCACTCTCAAAGAAGGCCCCAAGTGCATTTTTCCCTGCCATTCGCTCTGGCAGTCCGCCGTACAGCTGCTGTGTCGCATACCCAAAAAGCTCTGCCCTAAGCCCCTGCATATTTCCAAACTGCCATGAGATTGGCTGGGTCGAGCATCCCACCTTGGCCGCGATAGCCTTGATATTCACGCTTGCGTATCCTTCATCCCTAAGAATCTCGTATGCTGCCTGCAGCATCTGTTCCTTTGATATCTGTGTCTTTCTTCCCATAATTTATTCCCCTGATTTAGTTCCCGTGCTTCACAAATTCATAGCGCAATGAATTCATAAAACAATTTATGAAATGTTTTATAAAACAATATGTAAAATATACATAACGCATTTTATATAAATAAGTTTATATTATGTCGATATATGCTTGTCAACACATATTTCTTGTTCACTGCCAATAAAATCGCCACACTCTCCTCCGTTTATCCAGTGATATCGAACTATTCTACAGCACCATGATCAGCGTTCCCGCTCCAATAAGCACACATCCAATCACGGACTTAAGTGTGAATTCTTCGTGCAAAAATATGAACGCCAGAACAAGGGTAATTACCACTGACAGTTTGTCAATCGGTACAACCTTAGATGCCTCACCCATCTGAAGCGCCTTGTAATAGCACAGCCAGGAAGCTCCTGTAGCAAGCCCCGAAAGAATCAGAAACAGCCAGCTCTTTCTGCTGATTTCACCAATTCCCGACTGGGTGCTCGTGATGAACACCATCGCCCACGCCATAACTACAACCACAACAGTCCTTATTGCCGTCGCCAGATTTGAGTTGACACCCTCTATACCAATTTTTGCCAGAATCGAAGTTGCTGCTGCAAATACTGCAGATAGAATTGCAAACAACATCCACATTGTCGTTTCCTCCTTGAATTACTGATTTTGCGCCCTTCTCTCCCCTCTTACTACACCTCCGGGTGCTGTGTTTATGTGCTGTTACAGTCTCCTATACCTCAACAACGATGGAACTTCCGGTCGAGCAGTCCCCGTTCAGCCACTTCCATTCCTCGTGAAGTTCAATCTTGCCATCACAGTTCAACTGCGGAACGCTGTGGCATTTCCCAGCACGGATTTCATCATTTACATTAAGATGCTCATAATAGAAATCAAGCTCGCCATTCTCGACGGGATACTTGCAGTGCTCAGTAGTCACATAGCCACGCTTCTCATAGAGATGGCTCGCAGGAAGAGATGCATCCAAAAGTGCCTTATCGTGGTCCTTCGCGATGATTTCCTCCAGGCGGTCCATGATGTAGGAGCCATATCCCTGCCCCTGGCACTCAGGAAGCACATATACGCGAGTTATGTGCGTATCACGGTAGCACCCCGTTCCCACGCAGGTGCCGTCTACCATCAGCATGCCAACCAGTCCGTTATCCACATCCTTCAGAAGGTTTTCCTTGCAGTGAAAATTAGTCGTCCCACTCCCAGGGAGCTGTCGCCCCACCAATCATGTCAAGATATTTCTCTGGATATTCCTTCTCATCCGAAGTAACATCCTTAAGGATATCCCTCATCTCATCAGCCGCCTGTTCAGCCTCATAGAACGCACAGCGAGAATATTGCCTCAGTTCAAAGCAGATGGTCATGAAGCCCAGTTCAAACTGTTTCTGCTTCCCTGCGGGAATATGATTCCAAATATTGACCACTGTCCTCAATAGATCCTTCAGTTCCTGTACCATCAGTTTCTTAGTCATTCGCCATCTGACAAGCACCTCATCATTGTTAAGTGGTCCATCAGATACTTCATGCATCTGATACAGCATATTCCAGTTCGCGAAGGAACCACACATAAGAGCAAATTCATCAGGGGTGAACTTCTCGCCATCCACCATAAATCCTATGCTGTATTCATCAAGCATGCATATTTGAATTGTACCGCGGTCCTTGAGCGAGTAGTACTTATCATCCCTGTAAAGCTCATCGCTGATGAAGTCCTTACCCGCCGGACGCTTATCGACCGACTTGGTCAGAACTGTCTGTTTTAACTTTTTATAGAAACTATCCAGCATCTTTTTTGTCTCAGCCCGTATAAAGGACACGTGCTCGGCATGGAGCCCTCCGCCAATCTCATCCGCATACCAGTGCACCACATTGTCGTACACAAGATGGCTGACTGTAAAGCTGTGCATGGTTCCATCAGCCTCAGAGACCATCATAAGTTCAGGGTGAGTGAAGTCCTCTTTGATACCATGACGCCCAAGCTCTATGAGATTGTAGCAGTGCGCACAGTAATTCTCACCATTAAGCGTCACCATTGTCTTCTCCGCGCCGCACTTGACACAACCGATTTTGTTGTTATCATTCGAATTCATCAATTCATCTCCCACCTGGTATTTTCTCGAATAATCTGCTATCTTCTGTTGCACTTTTTCGTAGCCTCAGAATCTCGTCCCACACTTCGGACAGAACTCAAAGTCCTCGTCCGTCGCATACCCGCACTGACCACATCGTTTCTGGCTTCGACCACCGCGGACCAGCGTCAGCATATCCTGCGTGATGTCTATATCATCGCCTGCTGCTAATTTTTTCCCACTCTCAGGGTCCAGCTGATATACCGCATTACAGCACCGGCTTCTGACATAATAAGTCCTCCCGAATTTGAATATCGGGATAAAAAATATGGACAGGACAGAATACGTCATGTAAACAATATATCTGCTATAAGCCCCACACGCAGCACAGGTCACAGTCCTGTCATATGCAATTTCCTTCTCACCTGGCATAATGCCCATCATAAAGAACATATTCTTTTCGCACCCACACTCGTGATGTTGCATTATATCCTTCAAAATCACGCAGCCAACTTCACAGTTTGTGTTAAAAAATCAAAAAAGTCTTCTGTGACATATTTTATCACAGAAGACTCATCAAGTCAGTTATTTATACAGTTCATGCATCCGCATTTATACAGTTCTCATGTATCCCGACTTACTAGTATTCACTCCTATACTTCACGCAGGACACGTGCAATATTCCCCAGGAAATTCATTGTCGATTCAGTGTAATCGTAATGATCCGAGCTGCTGTCAATCACATCACACTCATCGGTGTCATCATCTTCATCATCATCGAAACCATCATCGCCAGAAAAATCATCGTCGTCATCAGTGAACTCGTCGTCATCCTCGGAGAACTCATCATCTCCATCAGTGAACTTGTCATCAGTTTCTGCTGTAATACCAGGCACTCCCTCATGCCCCTCGAAATACTCCAGAATATCCATGATGAAGTTATACATGTACCTTGGATATTTTTCCTCCTCAGCGTCATCCCCAAGATAAATGCTGATTTCCTCGCCCTTACCACTTATCATGATATACTCATCGTCAAAATCCACATGCGTGATGTCTGTGTAAGCAATCTCATCGATGTCGGAGCCCGTGTCAGTCCAGCTGCAGATCCCCTTAGCCGTGAAGGCGATGCCACTCTCGTAGTCATCCTCAATCTCGACCAAAACCAGCACCTCATTCTTCCTGAATCTTCTTCTGCAGATTGCTGTCACATCAGACAGGTCACTGTCGCTTATGACACCGCCAACCACGTTCTCAGCAATCTTGTCGTAATCAAGTCCAAGAATATGCCCTGCCAGACCAGCCTTCTCGCCCATTTTTCCACTTCGTATTTTATTAACCATACATACCTCCTTGTGTGCATAACACTTTGTACTATGGTTAACAAGATACCGCGGCTTCGCGACACATTATGTCAGGGTAAAATTATTTCTCAAACCGGCGTTCCAACCTCAATGAGGTTCCCGTCTGGATCATAGAACCTAACTACTGTCTGACCCCAGCTGTGAGTCATCATTTCATTGACGTACTCAATCTCAAAATCCGACTCCTCCAGTTTCTTCACAAAGCCCTCGATGTCTGGAGTCTCAAAGTAGAGCTCTGTCATATTATTCTTAGGAGAAAGCTCCCGGCTTATGAATCCCTGCCATATTTTTGCATCCTGGAGCACCAGCCCCTCGGTCATAATGACATTTCCGTCCTGGTCAAGCACCACCTGAAGCCCAAATATGTCATGGTAGAACTTTATCGCCCTATCCATGTCATTTACTACTATCAGAATGTTCTTTAGTCTCATTTTCTATCCCATCATTCTCCCTATATTCAAAGAACCTGGCATTTGCCTTTGGTATAATACGGATTTCCTTTACTTTCTTATCAAGCAAAATAGGTGGAATGGTAAT
>DCHL01000191.1 GCA_002317595.1 Lachnospiraceae bacterium UBA1753
AAATACTCAGGCTTCCTGTAGACTCTCCAGTAGTACTTTCCTGGTCCGAATGCCGGCAACTGGAAACATCCCTCATCGTAGGTGAGATTCTCATCGATAAGATTCTCAATATTGAAGTCCATTATCTTGCCGATACCAGCACAGGTCGGACACATTCCATTTGGATCGTTGAAAGAAAAATATGAAGCAGGTCCTACTGACGGTTCTCCTATTCTCGAAAAGAGGAGCCTGAGCGAAGAATACATATCGCTTATGGTTCCCACTGTAGAGCGCACGTTGCCTCCGAGCCTGCTCTGGTCAATTACGACGGAAGGGTTGAGATTCTCAATTTTTTCCACAAGAGGTGCTTCATACTTAGGAAGCCTCCCTCTGATCCACGCCGAATATGTCTCATTCATCTGTCGCTGGCTCTCTGCCGCAACAGTATCAAACACGATGCTTGACTTTCCCGAACCCGACACTCCTGTAAAAACCACAATCTTGTTCTTCGGTATGTCGAGTGACACATTCTTCAGGTTGTTCTGTCTAAGTCCTGTAATTCTGATAGGTCCCATCTTTCTCCTCCTTAAACTGTACTTGAATCTGCAATATCATTTCACAAGTACACTCTAAGCTCTCCCCCTAAGGGGAGAGTCAAGAGTTTTTTCTAGGAAATATTGATTATTAGTCCGCCAAGCTTCCCAAACCTGAACTCTGTGATTTCCGAGCACTCAGGCTCCTCTGCATTGTACACATAGGCCGGAAGAGTGCCGCATCGTCCAATGCAGTCCGTCTTCTCCATCTCGTACTCGTCCTCAGATTTAGATACATAGGGAAGTGTGTATCTGTCGAAGGTGCAGCCGTCGGGCCAGATTCCCTTGTCCTTAATGATAAAGTAAACGAGGATGCCATACTTCTCCTGCACCTTTCTGACGATTTCTAGATCCTCTTCAAGAGGCATTGTCTCTCTCACGGTCAGGTTTTCATGGTCAACTAAGGCCTCTGTGAGCATATCATTTTCAAATAAACATATTATTCTCTCCGAAATCTCAAGAAGCCTCATTCTCTCCATAGCCTCATCCTTCATATTCTGTTTCATCTCTTCAGTCATTGCCATCCTCCTATTTTCCATTTTCTCTGTTGCCCTTTTATATCTTCTTCAGGCTAAATCAGTACTGCTCTTGCAGTTGTCAGTGCCGAATAATCCGGATAATATCACACATTATTTTACAAAAAAATGAACACACAGTTTACTTACCGTGTGTTCATAAGGTTATTTTATTCGGAATGTATCCGGATAGTAATTATAGAAATGCTCATTATCAGCCTTTCCCTTTGGCCAGATAATAATTTCAGCAGTTCCTCGTTCCTTGTTCTGTCTGTATTCAATCTCATAATTCGACGGCTTCAGCACTGCTCTATCAACAAAAACCGTAACTTTTGGCCTGACTTCCTTACCACCCCTGTATTTCTGATCAAGGATTCTCGAAATCTTGATATCGCTTCCCATGTCGCAAGGACAAATTGAAAAATCCAGGGATATCTCTGAGCGCTCACCCCAGTCGATATACTTATTTTTCTTAGGCTTATACACCACATGGGCCGTCTTATCACCAACCTCCGTGTTATTACTGTAGGTTCCACTAAAAGCACTTGGCCTAATGATTATTTCCTCTGACGGATCGTCCTTTCTCGTCGCAGACACAAGTGGCTTAATCGGTGCCCCTCTGTATCGATGCTTGGGAATTCTCAGATCATACTCATCAAGCTTAAGCTGCGTAATCTTGAATTTCTTAGTTATGCTTCCCTTGTAGTTGTTGACGCCCTTGATAATGACCACAGCATTGTCAGTGACCTTCTTGTTATTCTTATACTTGACAACATAGTCAGCCAGAGGAAATCCCTTGTTCGTCTCCTTGAACTTGACATAAGGTGTCGGCTCGCACACACCACAGTATACCTGGTCAGCCACCGTCACCGTCACGTCATCTTCCGTCAGTTTCTTGGGGGTAATCGTAAAATACACGGCCTTACTTCCTTTGTAATTTCCAAGACCTGATATTATCACTTCCCCGCGGCCTGTCAGGATGTTGTTTGCGTATGCCACAGAGTAGTCAACTCCCTCTACAAGCGATATGCCGCGGTATGTAATTTTTGTTATCGCAGGTTTTATGACCTTGGCAGTATACACATATTTTTTCTTCTCAAGCTGTACCTTGAAATACCTCGACTTAGCAGTACCCAGGTCAATTTGGGTGTCTTCCCCTTCCACAGCTTCGCCTTCCGCTTCCCCCTCACTGCGGACTACGGCTCCAGTACTGTCACCACTTGCAGTGCCGTCTGCTGAAACAGTCGGCTGAGCCAGCACACCGATTGGAAGTGCCAGCACCATGACTGCAGCAACCGCAGCAATCATCGTTATATTTGGAAAAAATATACGCTTCATATCTCATCCCCCGAAATAGAAAATAGCAGCGCCGATGCGAATCAGGCACTGCTATTAGAATAGCTTATTTCTGTATTTTGTGTCAAAAAATCTTAATAAAACTGTCAAAGGACATCCGGCAGTTTGGGTGCATATTTCTTTTTGTATACAGAATACCTAAGCACCTGTGCATCAGCGTCAATCTTCTCGTGACGAATACGACGGTTAGTTGTTTTTGCCGCATCATGATACTTAGGCTCTATACCATAAACCATTCCATCCGTATACCATTCGACTCTTCCTCTGTACTGTTCAACATGACCACGCTTCGTCATATACAAATGATTTACGTGATTAAGGCAATAGCATCCACCATCAAATGCCGTCTCATTATTGATGTAAATTGCACCACTCGTAGTAGAGAGGGGGTAGCATTCTTCGGAAGTCATATCAGGTTTAACTGAAAGAAATCTCTTCTTAAGTTTCTTGCGAAACCTGTCCTTTCTAACCCAGGAATTTTCTCTAC
>DCHL01000058.1:0-499 GCA_002317595.1 Lachnospiraceae bacterium UBA1753
GAGGATACTTCATTTCCTTTGATTCCATGCCTGGATGTGCAAAGGAGATTGTAGGTCTCTGCAAGTCACTTGGTGTTGTTCTCACAGGAGCAGGTGCGACATATCCCTACGGTAAGGATCCCCAGAACAGCAATATTAGAATTGCGCCTTCGTTCCCTACACCTGAGGAGATGCAGATGGCTTCTGAGATATTCGTTCTCTGTGTTAAGCTCGCAAGCGTTAAGAAGCTTCTCGGAGAACTTGACTAATCTTGCACGATAAATTATTAGGTTACTGCTTTTGTCAGTGGCATGAGATAACTGCTTGCGTGTGGTTATTTCAAATCATTTCGATTTCTACCCCGAGGCGGCGGGCGCTGCCTCGGGAGAATCTTTTTCATTTCATAAATGGTTTCGTTTATTACTTCAATTTTGTTTTTTTGAATTTTGTATCGGGCTTGTGGCATTGGCTTGAGGCATTGGCTTGAGGCATTGAGCTTATGGCATTAGCTTGTGGCATT
>DCHL01000058.1:554-1104 GCA_002317595.1 Lachnospiraceae bacterium UBA1753
GGCATTAGCTTGTGGCATTGGCTTGAGGCATTGGGCTTATGGCATTGGGTTTATGGTGTCGGGTTTATGAACGATAGATTTGATTTCATCGGAAATAATAACTTTTTACTTTTTCGATGAAATTGTAAGTGACTGTTTCATCGGGGAGAGGCAATTTTGCAAGTTTCCGATGATGGTGTTTTGGGGAATTTCATCGGGGAAGAGTGATTTTCCGTATTGTCGATGATTGGGATACTTAGGAGTTCATCGAAGAAAGCTGAATTCTTCAGATTGCGATGACAATAAGAAGAATTGCATCATCGAGAATGGTGCAGAGGAATCTTTTTCGATGACAGGATTATTTTTTTTCATCGAGAAAGAAGTTATTTTCTCTCTTCCGATGAAATGGTGAGGGTGTGAATTCATCGGAAATTGGCAAAGGAGCAAGTCGCCGATGAAAAATGAATTTATAATAGGCCGTCCCAAGAACAAGAAAAAAGGATGCCAATAACAAGAAAAAAGGATGCCAATAACAAGAAAAAGGATGCCAAAAACAAGAAAAGGATGCCAA
>DCHL01000058.1:1166-4278 GCA_002317595.1 Lachnospiraceae bacterium UBA1753
AACAAGAAAAAAGGAGGATATAAGAATGAGGACATAAGAATAAAATAATGAGTAGATGAGAATTATGGAAAGTGGAAAATGATAATTAACAGACAGAAGGAGAATTGTGAATGGGAAAATTTGATGAAATTATTGGGACAGAGGCGCTGGAAGACGAACTTAATAAGAGATTACAGAAGCTGATAACTTTGCGTGATAAACTATGCGTGGACTGTGCGGGCCTCCCCGAGGGGCGCGTTCACGTTGTAAGGGGTGGAAAGAACCGAAGAAATGTCATGTACTACCACAGAACAGAGCCATCTGATAAGAGTGGAAAATACATTAAGCAGTCAGAGATTTCGTTAGCAAAGGCATTGGCACAAAGGGAGTATGAGGAAAAGGTAATAAAGTATGCAGATCGGGAGATTGCTAGACTTAAGGAGTATCTGTCATATGATTTTGGGGGCCTTGATGATGTGTATACTGAAATGATGGTGGAGAAGAAAAGTCTTGTTACACCTGTTGTTATGACAGCTGAAATGATGGTGGATTATATGAAAAATATTGAGTTTGATCCACTTGGATTCGAGCCGAGTGATCCAGTCTTTACGACGAAGAATGGGGAGCGGGTTCGTTCGAAATCTGAAATTATTATTGCAAACATGCTCTATGATTATGGAATACCCTATTTGTACGAGTATCCTCTTAAAGATGGTAACAGAATCTGGGCACGTCCTGATTTCACAGTTGTCAATCCGAGGACCAGAAAGCAGTATTATTGGGAACATTTTGGAAGAATGGATGACCCAAATTATGTACAAAAGAATTTGCCAAAGATTTCAGCATATTATAGCCATGGAATATTTCCGGGGGAAAATATGATATTGACCTTTGAATCGTCGTTACGCCCGCTTCAAACCGATGAAATGGAATTGATAATTAAGAAGTATTTGGTATAGTGTAATTATGGTTGGTATTTTGGCGCAACTTCAAAATGAAATGAACTGGAAACAAGGAAATCTGAAAAATGGAAACAAAGATAACAGTAATTGTCGATAACATTGCGTGTGGCGACCTGGCCGGCGAGTGGGGCCTGTCGCTGTGGGTGGAGCATGCTGGCAGAAAGATTCTTGTGGATGTTGGAGCCTCACAGCTATTTGCTGAAAATATGGAGAAACTCGGCTTTGAAGTCCGGGATGCTGAGTATGCAGTACTGAGCCACGCCCATTATGACCATGCAAACGGAATGGAGCTGTTTTTTGAAAAAAATGACAAGGCAGATTTTTTCATTCGGGATGCTGCAGAAGAGAACTGTTATTTTAAGGCCTTATTTTTGAAAAAATATATCGGAATGCCAAGAGGAATACTCTCAAAGTATGCGGACAGAGTGAAGAAGGTGACAGGTGATTATAAAATGTATGAGGGTGCTTATCTTATCCCGCATAAGACGGATGGCCTTGCAAGGCTTGGCAGGAGAGAGAAGATGTACAGGAAAACTGCTGCTGGCTGGAAGGCAGATGATTTCGCCCATGAGCAGAGTCTCGTTCTTGAGACGGATAAGGGGCTGGTTATTATTAACTGCTGCTCACATGGAGGGGCCGCAAATATTATCCGTGAAGTGACAGAGACCTTTCCCGGAAAGCATGTGCATGGAATAATTGGAGGATTTCATCTGTACAATAAATCCGAGAAGGAAGTCCGAGCACTTGCTTCAGACATAAAGAGGACCGGTATAGAGTTTGTCTGCACCGGCCACTGCACAAGGGAAAGAGCATATAATATTCTCAAAGAGGAACTGGGGGGTGATGTCGTCAGTCAGCTCCACGTGGGACTTGAGATGGTATTTTAGAGATTCATATTTGCCTATGTTTGTGAATGCTCGATGGTTTTATCTCGATGTATATGATTATTTGAGTGCTCTATTCTATGGCATCAAGGAATCTTAGGAGTTCCCATTTTGAAGATACCCCCAGCTTTCTGAACAGATTTTGCAGATGCTTCTGTACAGTGTTCTCGCTGATGGACAGCACCTGGGATATCTCGTTGTTGTTTGCATAGCCTGACAGTAAGGTGAGGAGTTCGACCTCACGGGATGTCAGGCTATATTTTTTTTCAATAGAACTAATGGCATGATTGGCGCCTGACACACCATGCTTGGGAGCCAGAATTCTGTAGAGTACAGTCTCTAAATGACCGCCAAGAGAGTGAATGAGGAAGGTGTCATCCGGGGTGAATGAGCCGTCAAATTTTGTCCTGAAAATGGAGAGGGCGGCCAACGGTTTATTGTTTCTCACAATATCATACTGGAGAGAATCGTATACGTTGTATTTGCTGTAGCAGATTCTGTAGAGGTCACTTCCAATGCGCTTTTCGTCGTCGAGCAAATCACTTTCTTTGATTAATATTGATTCGTTTCGCTGAACTGGCCATAGAATCAAGTCGAGATCGACATTTTGACAGTAGAGTTGCTCGGCCTCTGCAAAATATGCGGGAAATGCGATGGGGCTGTGAGGGGTCAGTTCTTTTGTCAACTCGTCCCTTGAGAACTGCAGGAAGCTTGCATATGAAAATGGCACAAGGAATCTCAGCTTGGGAAGAAATTCTGAAGCCAGATCCTCGTAGGTGGTGCAGTTGTAAAGCTCGAAGAGCAGGTCGTTGTAGATAAGGAAAGTATTCTTGTCCATTTTGTTTTACCTCGTGGATTGTGGAATTTTGTTTTACCTCGTGGATTGCGGAATTGGTGGTTTGTTGATGGGGCATTTTTGTAGGATCATCGGGGATTAATAATGATGCAATGTATCGATGATGCGATATCCCAAGGGCATCATCGGGGATTAATAATGATGCAATATATCGATGATGCGATATCCCAAGGGCATCATCGGGGATTTCAATACTGCATTAATTCGATGAACTAATACTTACTCTGTTCATCGGGAAATCTATGATCTGCTATTATTCGATGATTTTCTTCACTAAGAATTCATCGAGATTTTCAGAAAATCAATATTTCGATGGGTAGCATAGTTCTTTGTTCATCGAAAATAAAGGCAACTGAGGAATCCCGATGACGCCAGGAAGAAACCATCATCGAAAATAAAGGCAACTGAGGAATCCCGATGACGCCAGGAAG
>DCHL01000058.1:4353-14439 GCA_002317595.1 Lachnospiraceae bacterium UBA1753
AAAGGCAACCGAGGAATCCCGATGAAGCCAGGCAAGAAGCCAGGCAGGAAGCCAGGCAGGAAGCCAGGTAGGAAGCTAAGCAGGAAGCCAGGCAAGTAAACTAGGTAAGGGACCCGCAACAAAATACCACGTCAATATTGTATACAAGTATATTACAGTTCATAATACTTAAAATCAAGTATATATAGTAAAAAACAAGTATAAAATACCATAAAATAATAATTGAATTCAGTTATATTCGGGGGTATTATATCAGTAACATAAGTTTTGTACGAAGGCGTGCAGCTCTAGTTTGAGCCGCACGCCTTTTATGTTTCTGAAAACCGGTGCAGGAACATGAAAAGGATACATAAAACTACAAAAGGGAAATTTGAAGTTACTATAGGAGGATATCATTATGGCAGACAAGGCACAGGTTATTAAAGACTTAGACAGAGTAATAGGGCTCATCAAGACTGACAGCAAGGACATTCCTGCTGAGGAAAAGAAGAAGATGGCGGAAGAGACCATCGATCAGTTTGACAACTATGTTAGTCCCGGATGGCTGAAGTACAGAAAGTCAGTTTCCTCTGATTCTGAAGGTGGTGCAGTTCTTGAGTGGGAAGACGAAGGAGCATACTGCATCGGACTTAACGGAGAAAAATTTATCGACTGCCTCGGCGGTTTTGGAATTTATACATGCGGACACAGAAACCCTGAGATTCTTGATGTGGTTAAAGCGCAGCTTGATCATCAGGCACTTCACTCACAGGAACTTCTTGATCCCCTTCGCGGATATCTTGCAAAGGCAATGGCTGAGATTACACCTGGTGACCTCAAGTACTGTTTCTTCACAAATGGTGGTGCTGAAGCAGTTGAGATGGCACTTAAGCTTGCAAGAATTGCAACAGGCGGACGCTGGTACATCTCTACAGTAGGTGCTTTCCATGGAAAGTCAATGGGAGCCATTTCAATGGGTGGAAAGAGCACATACCGTGTACCATACACACCAATGGTACAGCAGGTACAGCACGTAGAGTACGGTGTCGCTGAGGATATCAGGAAGGCAATCAGAAACCTGCATACAGTAGGAGAGAAGGTTGCGGCAGTCATCCTCGAGCCTATTCAGGGTGAGGCTGGTGTAATCATTCCTCCTAAGGGATACCTGCAGGAAGTAAGAGATATCTGTGATGAGTACGGTGTGGCACTTATCTTTGATGAGATTCAGACAGGTATGGGACGTACAGGTACAATGTGGAGATGCGAGGCTGAGGGAGTTACTCCTGATATCATGACTTACGGTAAGGCCTTCGGTGGTGGTATTCTTCCTATAACAGGTATCATCTGCAAGCCTTCAATGTGGACACAGCAGCTCATCGACAATCCATGGCTTCTAGGCTCACCTACCTTTGGTGGAAACCCCGTCTGCTGTGCAGCTGCAATCGCAACCATCAGATATATGCTTGAGCATGATATTCCTGGTGTATGTGCTAAGAAGGGTGAAGTTCTTAAGGCAGGTCTTGAGAAGGTCGCAGCTAAGCATCCTAAGGTTGTTCAGGAAGTACGTGGTACAGGACTCATGCTGGCAGTTGAGTTCAACACCTGCGATATCGGATATGAGACCTCAAAGGGACTCTTCGCAAGACGTGTCATGACAGCAGGAACTCTGGTAAATGCAAAGACAATCAGGTTCGAGCCCACAGCAATGCTTTCGGATCAGGATATCCGCGATGTAATCGAGAGATTTGATGAGGCATGTGCAGACACTGAAAAGAATATGGGCCTTTAATATTCAGAAAAGATATCAATGGAAGCATGGGCTTTTCGGTGAAATAATAATGAAAAAAGAAATTCTTTTCTGCTAAAATTAAACCAATAAGATGCAATGGGGCGTCAAAGCGATTTGGCTTTGGCGCCCTTTGTATATGTCACGAATTAACAAGGTGGATTTTCATCCGCGCCACTAAAATGAAAGGAGAACGATATATATGAACACTGGATTAATAGCACTGCTTATCGTTCTTGCAGTTATTGTAATAGCTGTAGCCACCAAACGATGTACGGAGGCTCTGATTGGAGGCTCGCTTCTTGCGGGATTATTCCTCTGGGGACCGAAGGATTTTCTTCCGCAGTGGGCGACAATGCTTCAGACCAAGATTGCTGAAAATGTATGGATTATGCTTGTGTGCGGACTTTTCGGTTCGCTTATTGCTTTGCTCCAGGCTTCCAAGGGAAGCTATGGTTTTTCAAAGTTTGTATCCAAAATCTGTGACACGGAAAGGAAAACCCTTTTTACATCATTCCTGATGGGTATCATCATTTTTGTTGACGACTATCTCAATGTCCTTTCAATCGGTGTGTGCATGAAAAATGTTTATGATAAGAGAAAGCTTCCCAGAGAGGCACTTGCTTATATGCTTGATGCAACAGGAGCACCAGTGTGCGTAATCCTTCCCTTCTCGACCTGGGCTGCTTTTTACGCTTCACTTTTCTTCGAGGAACCCTCTGTTCAGGGACTTGGATATGCAACAGGAATGCAGGCGTATATGCACGCAATTCCATTTTTCTTCTATCCGATAATTACACTGCTCATCGTATTCCTTTTTGCCATGGGATGGATTCCCAAGCTTGGAACAATGAAGAAGGCTTACGAGCGAGTTGAGAAGACTGGAAAGGTATATTCTGATGCATCAAGAAAGTGGAACCATGACGAGGCCCTGGGCTTTGAGGAAGATGGTAATATCTGGGACTTCGTTATCCCGATGGTACTTCTTGTTGTGGTTACAGTAATTACCTCTGACCTTCTCATGGCGGTTGTTGCAGCACTTCTTGTGTGTTTTGTGCTCTATGTGCCAAGAAAAGTAGTTGCACTCGATGAATTCATCAATTACATGGTTAAGGGTTTTGCAGATCTGCTTCCCATTCTTTTCCTTTTGATGGTATCATTTGTTCTGGTAGGTATCTGTGATGAGATGCAGATGACAACCTTCGTTGTGGAATTGTGCAAGCCTTTGCTTACAGGATCTTTCTTCCCTATGGTTGCCTTCATCCTTATCTCAGCGCTCTGTTTTGCAACTGGTTCCCTCTGGGGAATGAGTGCAATTGTTGCACCAATCCTGTTCCCTCTTGGAGCTGCAATCGGGGCCAACCCGATTCTCATCATGGCAGCCCTGGTTTCAGGTGGAGCCTTCGGTTCGCACGCATGCTTCTATACAGATGCGACACTGCTGTCCTCGAGTGCGGCGGGTATTGATAATCTCGAGCATGCGATTTCGCAGCTCCCATATGTTGTCATTGCAGCGGCACTTACGTGCGTGGGGTTCCTGGTCTGCGGATTTGTCATTGCATAAACGGATGACAGATATCATTGCACAGGGGGCTGATAGATATCATTTCATGAACATGTGATAATTAGGGGATGATTCGATGAAATTTATTATTCGAAGTAAAAAAATATATGATGGAATTTCAAAGGGACCAGTGAGCGGATCCATTCTCGTGGAAGGAAAGAAGATTGCGGCAGTTCTGCCCTACGATATTCCGGATGAATATGCAGAAATCCCCGTAGAGGATTTCGGGGAAAAATTAGTGATGCCATCCTTCATGGATGCCCACACACATATTTTTTCAGGAGCAATAGCTGCAAGTGAGTATGTGTGTGATACTCTTGGCCAGTGCCATTCCAAGGAGGAATGTGCCGAGATGATAGGGCAGTATGCAAAGGACCATCCACAGCAAAAAAGGATTCGTGGTACGGGCTGGTTTCTTGGAGTATGGGAGGATGATACCCTTCCTGACAAGAGCGTGCTGGATGCCGTGATTCCCGATATTCCAGTGTATCTTCAGAATGCGGATGGACATTCCTTCTGGCTCAACTCAGCTGCTATAAAGGAGTCAGGTGTTGTCCCGATTCCTGACCTTCCGAACGGAATAGTCGTGACGGATGAAAATGGTGAGCTGACAGGAATACTGATAGAGCCGGCAGCCTGTGAGCCTGCAATGGAAAAGTACATGGACTTCTCAAGAGCTGAGCGCGAGGCGATAAACAGTAATCTTCAGAAGATTCTGGCTAAGAAGGGCATAGCTGCCATGAGCGAGATGTTTGCCGAGGATTATACTCCGGAGAATTATGATACCTATGGGATGCTGAAGGATCTCGATGAAGCCGGAGGCATGAACTCGCAGGTGTTCATATATACAAAGCTTTTTGGTTACACGGATTTTGAGCCGTGGCGGAAAATGCGTGAACACTTTAATTCCGAGCATGTCCACATTGCAGGAGTGAAGGGATTTGTTGATGGGGTTACCGAGACTTACACGGGACTTTTACTTGAACCCTATACCGATAAGCCGGAGACCTGCGGGGACAATCTTCCCCTGTGGCCACAGGAAAAAATGCAGGAGGAGATTATTGCGGCCAATAAAGAAGGCATTCAGGTGAGGCTTCACTGCATAGGCGATGGTGCCGTAAGGATGGCTCTTGACATGTATGAGAATTCAGGCAAGGCAAATCCTGGAATGAGTGTCATGAATACCATCGAGCACATCGAGAATATTCATCCTTCCGACATAAACAGGTTTGCAGAACTAGGCGTTATACCTTCGATGCAGCCATATCACGTCACCCTGTCAAACTGTGACAAGGTAGATAGGCTTGGCGAGGAGAGATGTGAATATGAATGGCCGATCAGGTCGATATATGATACAGGTGCAGCGCTTGCCATTGGAACTGATTTTCCAGTTGTGACGCTTGACCCGTTTGAGACAATTTACGCAGCTAACACAAGACTCGACCAGAAAGGAAAGCCGATGTGTAGAAATGTTGAAGCACAGAAGCTGCCGATGGATGTCATACTAAATGCCTATACCATGGGCGCTGCCAGAGTGTATGGAGTTATGGATAAAATGGGTTCCATAGAGGCAGGAAAGGATGCCGACATCATCGTTCTTTCAAAGAATCTTTTTGAAATCGAGCCTGTGGAGATTCTTGATACTGAGGTTTTAGTGAATTTCTTCGAAGGAAGAACTGTGTATGAGAAATGATTGAGGAGGACAGAAAAATGAGTCAGAAAAAATATGTCATTACAATTACAAGACAGTTTGGAAGTATGGGACGCCCTATTGCAAAGAAGATGGCGGAGATGCTTGGAATAAATTATTATGACAGGGACATTGTGGACCAGGCGGCCAAGAAGCTTAACCTTCCTGTATCAACAGTTTCAGAGAATGAGGAGAGCGCAAAGAAGAAGGAGAGTGCCTTTGGAAGAATGAGGTTTCCTCTTGGACTTAACAATGCGACGGATACTCAGGACAAGATATTCGAGGCTCAGCAGAACATCATAAGGTTCCTTGCTGAAAAGGAGACCTGTATCATAGTTGGACGGTGTGCGGACTTCGTGCTCTGTGATATGGAGGATGTAGTTGACATCTACATCTATGCTCCCTACGACGTAAGACTTAAGCACTGCGTCGAGGACCTCGGAATGGAGGAGTCTGAAGGCAAGAAGATGATAATCGACGTAGATAAGGCAAGGGATGCATACCACATGAACTATGCAGGCTTCCTGCCTGGAGATCCAATGCACAAGGATATCATGATTGATTCAAGTTTCCTAGGCGTCGATGGAACAGCGGAGTTCCTGGCGGAGGCAATTAAGAAGAGGTTTCCAGAGGCGTAAATAATTATCGGAAATCGCGAATGATTTTAAATGATTATCAGAAAGTTCAAATAATTACATAGAAGTAATAATCTTCAATGGGGAGGAATCGATGGATTTCTCCCTTTTTCAATGCTATGCAGCCTGGTTGTAAACGGGCTTGAATTATGAAAGGAAATGAAAAATGAATGTAAAGATGAGATTGGTTAAGCAGTCGTTGTCTTTAGAACGGACTGAGGACGTATTCAAGGGAAATACTTCCGGTGTGCTGTCGCTAAGTGGTACAGACGGGTATCCGTATGGCGTACCTGTATCCTATTTTTACAAGGATAAGAAGGTATATATCCACGGTGCGAAACAGGGCTACAAGCATGAATGCATAGAGCGAAGCAACAAGGCATGTTTTACCGTGATTGATGCGGACGACATTGTGGCAGAGGAATTCACGACCTATTATAGGAGCGCTGTAGCATTTGGGAAGATACGCATTATTGAGGGTTCTGATGAACTCAGAAGTGTAATGGAGGAATTATCAGACTGTCTTACACCTAATGATGAGGAGAAGACCAAGGAGACCATCTCAGGTAGTTTTGACAGGCTCAGGGTTCTGTGCCTTGAGATTGAGGAGATGACTGGAAAAGAGGCTATTGAATTGATTAAGGAGGAAAAGTGATGAGGAACGTAAAGGTTGCGTGTACACAGATGAAGGTCACCTGGGATAGGGAGGACACTCTTGCAAGGGCGGAAAAAATAGTGAGGGAGGCTGCTGGTGACGGGGCACAGATAATCCTGCTGCAGGAGCTGTTTGAAACGCCATATTTTTGCAAGACACATAATTTTGATTACTATGATATTGCTTCGGAGCTTGAGAAGAACGCTGCGGTAATCAGGTTCAAGGAAATTGCGAAGGGGCTTGGAGTAGTGCTACCTATATGCTTTTTTGAGAAGGTAGGAAACAAGATGTTTAACACTGTGGCGATGATAGATGCTGATGGAACAGTGCTTGGAATTTACAGAAAGACGCATATCCCCGATGGAATTCCCTACGCAGAGAAGTTCTATTTCACGCCAGGGGATACTGGATTTAAGATATGGGATACAAAGTATGGAAAGGTCGGAGTCGGAATCTGCTGGGATCAATGGTTCCCTGAGGCTGCAAGGTGCATGGCGCTTATGGGTGCCGAACTTATTTTTTACCCGACAGCTATTGGCTCTGAGATTAATCTTGACCTTGATTCCAAGGACCACTGGCAGAGATGTATGCAGGGGCATGCGGCGGCTAATCTTACCCCTGTCATTGCATCAAACCGTATTGGAACAGAAAGTGATGATGGATACGAGATGACCTTCTATGGATCCTCCTTTATTGCTGGCCCGACGGGGGAGCTTGTTGCAGAGTGTGACAGGGTGACAGAGGGATACAGCATAGCAGAATTTGACCTTGATGCCGTTGCAAAAATGCGCAGGGAGTGGGGAGTGTTCAGGGACAGACGGCCTGAAATGTACTCTGCGATAATGGGACATTGATGGGTGGTGGTGCATCTCAATATGCGGAAACATTTCTTCAATGTATGTAATGACTTCTTCAATATACTTGAAAAGACATTGAGTTTCGCATATAATTTGCAAAGTATAAATTGTAATTAATATGCGAAAAGGAGGCATTTTAAAATGGTTTCATGGAAAAATCTTGATACACTTTCTTCTTATGAGGCACTCAAGGCTGTAGCTCCTGTAAATGTAGCAGAGGCTATGAGCGGGGCGAGCGGAGAGAAGAGGGCAAAGCAGTACAGCGTTCCCATGGCAGAGGGCATGGCATTCAACTATGCAGCTAAGGCTGTTGATGATGATGTGCTTGCGGCTCTTGCAGAGCTTGCTAAGGAGGCCGAGCTTACTGAGAAGTTCGCAGAACTCTATAATGGTGCTGTTATCAACACTGGTGAGAAGAGACTTGTTCTTCATCACCTTGTAAGAGGACAGCTTGGTGATGCTGTTGTTGCAGACGGCGTTGACAAGAGAGCTTTCTACACAGAGCAGCAGGCAAAAATTGCTGAGTTTGCAAACAAGGTTCATGCTGGCGAAATCACAAATGCAGCTGGCGAGAAGTTTACTACAGTAGTTCAGATCGGAATCGGCGGTTCAGACCTTGGCCCCAGAGCAATCTATCTTGCTCTTGAGAACTGGGCTAAGAACAACAATGCTTTCAAGATGGAAGCTAAGTTCATCAGCAACGTTGATCCTGATGATGCTGCTGCAGTCCTTGCTTCAGTAGATGTTGCTCATACAATTTTTGTACTTGTATCTAAGTCTGGTACAACTCTTGAGACACTTACAAATGAGTCCTTTGTAAAGGATGCACTTAAGAATGCAGGTCTTGATGCTTCAAAGCACATGATTGCTGTTACATCTGAGACATCACCTCTTGCAAAGAGCTCTGATTACCTTGCAGCATTCTTCATGGATGATTACATTGGTGGAAGATTCTCTAGTACTTCATCAGTTGGTGGTGCAATTCTTTCACTTGCATTCGGACCTGAAGTATTTGCGGCGTTCCTCGATGGAGCAGCAGCTGCAGATAAGACTGCCACAAATGCTGATATCCTTAAGAACCCCGCACTCCTTGATGCTCTTATTGGTGTATATGAGAGGAATGTACTTGGATACGACTGCACAGCAGTCCTTCCTTACTCACAGGCACTCAGCCGTTTCCCTGCACACCTGCAGCAGGCTGACATGGAGTCAAACGGAAAGTCAGTCAACAGATTCGGTGAGCCCGTTGATTACAAGACCGGCCCTGTAATCTTTGGTGAGCCTGGAACAAATGGACAGCATTCCTTCTACCAGCTGCTCCACCAGGGCAAGGATATCATCCCTCTCCAGTTCATCGGCTTCAAGAACAGCCAGATTGGAAGCGATGTTGTAATCCAGGACAGCACAAGCCAGCAGAAGCTCTGCGCTAATGTTGCAGCTCAGATTGTTGCCTTTGCATGTGGTAAGGATGATGAGAACCTCAACAAGAAGTTTGACGGTGGACGTCCTTCAAGCATCATCATTGGAGATAAGCTTACCCCTGCAGCAATGGGTGCACTCCTTTCACACTTTGAGAACAAGATCATGTTCCAGGGCTTTGTATGGAATGTAAACAGCTTTGACCAGGAGGGCGTTCAGCTTGGAAAGGTCCTTGCTAAGAAGGTGCTTGCTCACGATACAGACGGAGCACTTAAGGTATACAGTGACCTCCTAAACATATAAGAATATCGCAACGCGATATTCTTATAACGAGCAAATCACACAGTGATTCGCGAGTCTTGCTATATATAATAAATCAAGATAACCCCTGAGCTTTAGCTCTGGGGGAATCTTGTAGCTTCGGGGTACACTCCCCGAAGCGTGCTGCGAAGCAGCATTATTATAACGAAAGAATTGCGAAGCAATTATTGAGTTTTGATTAAGCGTTTTGGGCTGCAGCTTTTGATGTAATATCATCAGCTGCAGCCTTTCTTGCGTTTATGTGCGCAAGCTATCGATAAGCGAGAAGCACATAATAAGCAACTCTAGTCTTATGTGCAAAGGAAGGCTCCACGCGAAGAGCACATAACAAGCAACTCTAGTCTTATGTGCAAAGGAAGGCTCCACGCGAAGAGCACATAACAAGCAACCCAAGTCTTATGTGCAAAGGAAGGCTCCACGCGAAGAGCACATAATAAGCAACCCAAGTCTTATGTGCAAAGGGGCGCCCCTCGCAAGAAGCACATAATAAGCAACCCAAGTCTTATGTGCAAGATGGACAAAAATGATGGGGAAAAATAGTGTGAATATTATAAAGTGCATAGCGGTACATACATCATAATGTGGTCGGTCTTGACATTTTGTACAAAAAGGTGGTAAATTAGACTCATCATTTGGAATAAATATTTAGAAGCGGAAAGGACATTACAAATTGGGGGAGAATTGCTAATGTTACTATTCGCTTTTTGTTTTTGAGAGGAGATAGATTCGTGTTTGGATTATTTAAGAAAAAGGAAGTAGTTAATAACAATGAGAAGATTTATGCTCCTATTGTAGGTAAGGCTGTTGAGAGTTCAGAGATTCCTGACCCTACATTTGGAGAGGAGATGCTCGGCAAGGGATGTGCGATAGTCCCCGCTGAGGGCAAGGTATATTCACCCGTTGATGGTGAGGTGTCCATGGTATTTGATACTAAGCATGCAATCTCACTGACGAGTGATAAGGGAACGGAGATTCTTGTACATGTCGGACTTGATACGGTTACACTTAAGGGAGAGCCCTTTACAATCCTTGTGGAGCAGGATGCCAAGGTTAAGGCAGGAGACCCTCTTATGGAGGTTGACCTTGAGGCTATTGCAGCAGCAGGACTGTCAACCGTCTCACCTGTTGTAATATGTAACACAGATGATTTCAAGGACGTCATCCGAAGCGTAGGCAAGGA
>DCHL01000058.1:14524-22650 GCA_002317595.1 Lachnospiraceae bacterium UBA1753
ATGATTTCGATTGTGAAATAATGAACTTGGCTGCCATTGAGGAGAAGCTTTGGCAGATGAGGGGCGGAAGGGATTACACTTCAGATCCACTTCCGATAATAAATTTTTTCAGGTGCGTGGGTTGCATCTGGACAAACTCAAAAGGAGGGTATTAATTATGATGAAGTATTTACAGAAACTTGGGAAGTCGCTTATGCTTCCTGTAGCTTGTCTGCCTATCTGCGGTCTGCTTATGGGTATTGGTTATCTGCTCTGTCCTTCAACAATGCAGGGTGGTGACATGACTGGTTTCGCTAACCTTCTTGGATTCTTCCTTGTTAAGGCTGGTGCAGCTCTCATTGACAACATTGCACTTCTTTTCGTTATCGGTGTTGGTGTTGGAATGTCTGAGAAGAACGATGGTACAGGCGGCGTTGCTGCTCTTGCATCATGGCTCATGATCACAACACTCCTCAGCACAGGAACAGTTACAGCACTTATTCCTTCAATCGCTGATGATGTTAACAAGACAATTGCATTCTCTAAGATTGCTAACCCTTTCATCGGTATCATCGCTGGTATCATTGGTGCAACATGCTACAACAAGTTTAAGAGCACAAAGCTTCCCGACTGGCTTTCATTCTTCAGCGGCAAGAGATGTGTTGCTATCGTAGCTGGTCTTATTTCAATCGTTGTTTCTGCAGTCCTTCTGGTTGTTTGGCCTCTTATCTTCGGCGGACTTATCGCTCTTGGTCAGGGAATCGTAGGAATGGACGCTGTTGGTGCTGGTATCTATGCATTCCTCAACAGACTTCTTATCCCTGTTGGTCTTCACCATGCTCTTAACAACGTATTCTGGTTTGATACAATCGGTCTTGGTGACCTTTCACACTTCTGGGCAGGCGAGACAAGCGCAGACGTTTCTTGGTCACTTGGAATGTATATGTCAGGATTCTTCCCTTGTATGATGTTCGGTATCCCCGGTGCAGCACTTGCAATCGTTCAGTGTGCTAAGCCTGAGAAGAAGAAGGCAGCTATCGGTCTTATTCTTTCAGCAGCTATCTGTTCATTTGTCTGCGGCGTAACAGAGCCCTTCGAGTTCTCATTCATGTTCCTCGCTCCCGCTCTTTACCTCGTATACGCACTGTTATACGGTATTTTCACAATTATCGTTTGCCTCATCGGTTTCCGTGCAGGCTTCTGTTTCTCAGGCGGAGCTACTGACCTTCTTTTCTCAGCAAGCTTACCTGCAGCTAACAACACATGGATGATTATTCCTCTTGGTATCGCAGCATTTGCAGTATTCTACTTCGTATTCCGTTTTGCTATCCTTAAGTGGGATCTCAAGACTCCTGGTAGAGAAGATGATGATGAAGAAGCTGAGAAGAAGGTTGTTCTTTCAAATGACAACTTCACAGAGGTTGCAGCTATCATCCTTGAGGGTGTTGGCGGCAAGGAGAACGTTGCTTCTATCGATAACTGTATCACAAGACTTCGTCTTGAGGTTAAGGACAACACAGCAGTTGATGAGAAGAAGATTAAGTCTGCAGGCGTTGCAGGTGTAATCAGACCCAGCAAGACAGCTGTTCAGGTTATCATCGGAACAAAGGTTCAGTTCGTAGCTGACGAGTTTGCAAAGCTTTGCGATCAGTAAGATTAACTGAATAGAAATTAGTGGCGGAGGGGGTTCTGTATTCAGAGCCCCCTTCTTGATTTCGCAGCCACTCGCTGCGTGAGAGGAGATTTATCTTGAAGATTGTATGTGGTAAGGATTACAAGGAAATGAGCCGTAAGGCAGCGAATATCATTTCGGCTCAGATTATTCTTAAGGAGAACTGTGTTCTTGGTCTTGCAACAGGCTCTACACCTATTGGAACCTATGACCAGCTTGTTGAGTGGTATGAGAAGGGAGATCTTGATTTCTCTCAGGTGAGCACACTTAACCTTGATGAGTACAGAGGTCTTGCTGCTGATCATCCCCAGAGCTACAGATATTTTATGAACAATCAGCTGTTTAAGCGCGTGAACATTGATATCTCAAGAACACATGTGCCTGACGGACTTGAGCCTGATGCTGACAAGGCCTGCGCTGATTATAATAATATCATCCATGAGATGGGCGGAATTGACCTGCAGCTTCTCGGACTTGGACATAATGGACACATTGGATTTAATGAGCCGGGTATCGCATTCGAGACGGAGACACACTGCGTTGACCTCACAGAGACAACCATGAAGGCAAACAAGAGATTCTTTGAGGGTGATGAGCAGGTTCCTTCGCAGGCATATACGATGGGAATTAAGACAATCATGCAGGCTAAGAAGATACTTGTTGTAGTATCTGGCGAGGACAAGGCAGATATCGTGAAGCGCGCATTTGCAGGTCCTGTGACTCCTGAGGTTCCAGCTTCAGTGCTTCAGCTTCACAATGATGTTACAATCATCGGTGATGAGGCGGCTCTTTCAAAGATTCTTGCATAGGTTTGAAAAAGGAGATCTGAATTGAAAGTTATTATAAACGGCAGGGTATTCAGTGCAGATGGTTCCTTTTTTGAAGGGACACTCTATATTGATGGGGAAAAAATAGTAAAGGTCACCGATTCAAAAGAGCCTGCCAGGTATGATGTGAATGCAGGTGATGAAGTCATTGATGCGATGGGCAAGTACGTGATTCCGGGACTTACGGATGTTCATTTCCATGGCTGCGTGGCAAAGGATTTCTGTGATGGAGAAGAGGAGTCAATAAGGGCCATGGCTGAGTACGAGCTTAGTCAGGGGGTCACCACAATATGTCCCGCTTCCATGACCTTTGACGAGGAGCGCCTTATTAAGATATTCAAGGCGGCTGCTGCACATGACAATTCAACAGGTGCAAGGCTTGTTGGAATCAATATGGAGGGGCCTTTTATCTCCTATGAGAAGAGGGGCGCACAGAACCCGGAATTCATCCATGTGCCGGATGCAGACATGTTCTACAGGCTTCAGGAAGCTGCTGGTGGACTTGTCAAGCTGGTGGACATTGCACCTGAAGAGCCTGGTGCAATGGAGTGTATCGAGAAAATATCGGGAGATGTTCATGTTTCGATTGCCCACACGACAGCCGATTACGATACTGCAATGAAGGCATTTGAGATGGGGGCTGACCATGTGACTCATCTGTATAATGCGATGCCGCCGTATCATCATAGGAAGCCAGGCGTTATTGGCGCGGCTGCCGACTGTGAGAAGGCATACCCTGAGCTTATCTGCGACGGTGTACACAGTACCCCTGCAGTTGTCAGAACGACACTTAAGTTCATTGGAGATGACAGACTGGTGTTCATCTCTGACAGTATGGAAGCTACAGGAATGCCGGACGGCGAATATGAGCTTGGCGGACAGCCTGTTACCAAGAAGGGAAATCTTGCCACGCTCCATGATGGCACAATTGCGGGCTCTGCAACTAATCTCATGGACTGCGTGAGAGTGGCTGTTAAGCAGATGGATATTCCGCTCGGCACGGCGGTGAAATGTGCAGCAGTGAATTCTGCAAAATCAATCGGGATATTCGATACATTCGGAAGCCTTGAGGCTGGAAAGCAGGCGAATGTCGTTATCCTTGATGATGAACTTGAAATCTGTAACATTCTGCTTGATGGAAAAGCTGTGAAGTAAAAATGCCTTGAGAAATTTAAGCACATATATTTTTTATAAGAACGAGGGCTGTCGCAGTAAAATGCGGCAGCCTTTTTGGGTTTGCGCCTTACGTCGTACGTTTGCAATAACAGCTACATACCTTTTGGGTAATATTTGAAAAAAATGCGGATATCTTCATTTTTTATCGGTAGCCTTGACTTGATGGGGCATGATGAGACAATATAAGCATGAAAAAAATGCGGATAACCGCAATAAAATCAGGAGTATTAACATGTATCCGAGAACACAATATCTAAACAAGTTGATATCTAAAAAGATAACGGGCGGATTAAGATTTTACCTACATAGGGATAGAACAGTTTCTTTTAGATGGGGATATTTTGAAATAATTATCGATAGCATCAATAATTGAGGGCAATATCACCCTCGCAATTTTGGAAATTAAGACTAATTGAGTTTAACTCCATTTTATGCTAATATTCTCAAGGAGTTATGTAAAAACATGTGAAAATACAAAAGACGAGCCGAAGTACACATGTGTGTGTAATTAGGACCGTCCCCACTACGGAGGTATATATGATATGAAGCTAGGAATCGTCGGACTTCCCAATGTTGGCAAATCTACTTTGTTTAATGCAATAACAGGAACGGCTAATGCGCAGGCAGCAAATTATCCTTTCTGTACTATAGAACCGAATACAGGAATCGTAGCTGTACCTGACGAGAGGCTTGACAGACTGGCAGAGCACTGGGAAACGGATAAAAAGACACCGGCTGTGGTTGAATTTACGGATATTGCAGGCCTGGTTAAGGGCGCATCAAAGGGTGCGGGCCTGGGTAATAAATTTCTGGGACACATCAGGGAATGCGATGCAATTATTCACGTGGTCAGATGCTTTGATAATGATGAGATTATGCACGTTGTTGAAGACGCAACCAAGGCTGTGGCAGTTGACCCTGCCGGAGATATGGAGTGTATTGACCTGGAGCTTATCTATGCGGACCTTGATATGATTGAGAATCGTATAGCCAAGGCAGCCAAGGCAGGCAAGAGTGGAAACAAGGAAGCCAAAGAGGAGGAGGCCTTTCTTAATGAAATCAAGGCTCATCTGGAGGCTGGAAATAATGCGCGTACCTTTGAATGGGATCAGACAAATGAGCTTTTTGCTCAGGTTATGAAGGAGATGGGACTTCTGTCTGCAAAGCCTATCATATATGCGTGCAACATGGATGATGAAGGTGTGGGGAATCCGGAAGCATCTGATTATTACAATATAGTTGCAGCTAAGGCTGCATCTGAAGAGTCCGGGGTTCTGCCGATCTGTGCAAAAACAGAGGAGGAGCTGTCTGAACTCGACGAAGAAGAAAAGGCTATGTTTATGGAAGAACTTGGAATCAGTGAGTCGGGTCTGGACCGACTTATCAAGGCAAGTTATTCGCTTCTTGGACTGATTTCATACCTGACAGATGGTAAAAAGGAATGCCGTGCGTGGACTATTAAAAAGGGAACAAAGGCTCCGCAGGCTGCCGGTAAGATTCATTCGGATTTTGAAAGAGGTTTTATCCGTGCGCAGGTTATCGCTTATTCTGATTTGGATGAGGCTGGCTTTGACTATCAGGCTGTGAAAGCAAAGGGTAAGCAGAGAACAGAGGGAAAAGAGTATGTTGTTGCTGATGGCGATATCATAGAATTCCTCTTTAATGTATAAAAATTGCTGCACTTAATTGTATTTATCTGTGCGCGGATTGAGTAGGAGATTTAATCTTGGAAGCGACAGCGATAGCATTTCCCAATCTTGGGATCTATTTAAAATATGTGCCGAAGTCATTTTCGGTTTTCGGCTTTTCGATTGCAATCTACGGAATCATGCTGGCAACAGGAATCATGTTTGGATTCATGTATGCGGCGTGGAGTGCCAAGGACAGGGGCATGGACCCTGACCTTGTGTGGGACTTTTCCCTTCCGGCAGTATTTTTTTCCATCTGTGGAGCAAGGTTCTACTATGTGGCAACCTCCTGGGAGAAGTATAAGGACAACCCGATTTCTGTTTTTAATTTAAGGCAGGGCGGAATTGCAATTTATGGTGCCATTATCGCAGGCGTCATCACAATGTATGTGTACTGCAGGATTAAGAAACTCAAATTCTTCCAGTTCGCCGATTCAGTCATGATGGGTCTCTTTGTGGGACAGATAATAGGCAGATGGGGTAATTTTTTCAACAGAGAGGCCTTCGGAGGGTACTGTGATGGTCTGTTAGCCATGAGGCTTCCCATCGAGTCAGTGCGCGGCGGGGATATTTCTGCAGAAATCTCTGCCCATATCATTGAAGGCACTAACTACATCCAGGTTCATCCTACATTCCTTTATGAAGGGCTGTGGAACACGATGGTGTTCATATTGCTTTTCCTTTACAGGAAGCACAAGCACTTTGAAGGGGAGATTTTCTTCCTTTACATTGCGGGATATGGACTTGGCAGGTTTTTCATCGAGTCGATAAGGACTGACCAGCTTTTGATTCCTGGAACGGGAATTCCGATTTCGATGGCAGTTTCTTCGGTATCGTTTATTGTATCTATCGCAATAATAATATACTGCAGGATAAAACTTCCGAAGGTTGAGTACATGATTGGGAAGAAAGATGCTGAAACTGACGAAAAGAAGTAGAATAGTACTGATTATTTTGCTGGGGCTCCTGCTTGTCGTGGGAGTCTTAGCTTTTTTGTGTGCTCTTAGTGTTCGGGATGTTATGTACAATTCGTTCTATGAAGCACCCGATGCTTCGTATATGACAGATTTTTATGCTGATAAGAAGGTGCTTCTCATCGTGCCCCATGAGGATGATGAGTACAATGTGGGAAGCGGTATTCTCGAGCAGTACTTTCAGAACGGAAGTGACGTTCATATTGTGTGGGTTACAAACGGCGACGCTTACGGCGGTGGAGAGAAGAGGATTAACGAGTCGATCCTCGCAATGTCGAGGGTTGGTATCCCTGAAGATAATCTGATCTTTTTGGGCTACGGCGACAGCTGGGATGTGGGTGATTACAATCATATATATCATATGGAGGACGATGCGAAGGCTGTATCTAGGTGCGGAAAGACGCAGACCTATGGTACGGATAAGCACCCTGACTACCATACGAAAAAATATGGAGAGAGTGCTGCATACACCAGGGGTAATATGAAGAGTGACCTGATGGAGCAGATTACAGACTTCTGGCCTGATGTGATATATGCTGTGGACTGTGATGAGCACCCTGACCACAGGGCGGTATCGCTGCTTTCTGAGGAAGTGATTGGAGACGTGCTCAAGGCTTATCCTGAGTATGACCCACTGGTTTTCAAGGGATTCGGATACTGTACAGCGTGGGACGGGGTTCGTGATTACTATGCGGACAATGTGCTTTCAACGAAGAATCCTGCTGGCGGCGATGTGATGGAACTTAGGCCGCAGTACAGCTGGGCTGACAGAGTGAGGCTACCTGTCGCTGCATCAACGCTGGGGGCGACGATGAGGTCATCAGCCTCCTATCAGGTTCTTCAGGCTTTTGAGTCACAGAATGCGCTTTACAATTTTTTCTGCATTGTAAACAGTGACAAGGTATTCTGGGAAAGGGAGACAGGAAGTATACTCTACGATGCCAGGGTGTCATCAAGCAGTGGCGATGCGTCGGCTGTAAATGATTTCAGGCTTTCTGATACGAACAATATCACAAGGGAAGCTGTAAAGTGGAAAATGGGAGTGTGGACTCCTGATGCGAACGACACGGAGAAGACTGTGAGCTTCAGCCTTGATGTGCCTCATGACGTCTCACGGATCGTGCTTTACGACAGTCCGTATGAGGAAAATCATATTATTAACGGCGTCATTGAATTCAGCGACGGAACACAGCTTGAGACTGGGGAACTTAAGGACAATGGCTCGCCCACTGAGATTGAGTTTGATGTGAAGCGCGGAATTACAGATATATCTTTTACCATTATTGACAGCGTAGGCGATGAGGCTGGAATTATGGAAATGGAAGCCTACGAGCCCGATGAGAAAGGTGCACATGTGGATATTCTCAAGCTGGTGGTAGATGATAATTTTGCGTATGAGTATAGCGCAAAGGCTGGTACGGCGGTTTCGGTTGGATTTTCATCGTTCCCTGAAATAGGAAGCGGGGACAGCGTGAAGATTCTTGTCGATGGAAAAGAAACCTGTCAGCTGGGAACGGGGGAGACCACAGAATATGTGCCTGACGGAAGAGTACATCAGATAAAGGCAGTTCTCTCTTCTGATGAGAGTGTATATGACGAAATTACCTTGAGGACTTTGGGCGCTTGTGATAGATTAAAAATAAGGCTTGCAAGGTACTTTGAGCAGTTAAAACAGTAGAATTTGGAGCGATAGTATGTCCATTCAGGATAAGACCGTTATTCTGATCCCGTCTCTTGACCCCGATCAGAAACTAATAAATGTAATAAAGAATCTTAAGGCTGCGGGATTTGAGAAGATTGTCTGCGTCAA
>DCHL01000058.1:22733-25245 GCA_002317595.1 Lachnospiraceae bacterium UBA1753
TGCGTGGTTCTCACGCACTGCGTCAATCTCGGAAAGGGCAGAGGCCTTAAAACTGGACTTAACTACATCTACACAGAATACCCTGAGTGCATCGGCGTCGTAACAGTGGATGGCGATGGCCAGCACAGCGCGGAGGATACGCTGAGGGTTGCTGAGGCGATGGAGCGCAATCCCGGAAGTCTCATTATGGGCTGTAGGAATTTCGAGAAAGAGAATGTGCCTGCAAGAAGCCGTTTCGGCAACGTGACTACAAGCAGGGTTCTTAAGCTTCTCTGCGGTATTGCCCTTTCGGATACACAGACGGGGCTTCGCGGAATTCCAAGGAGCGTAATCCCTGGATATGTGACTGTATCGGGAGAACGTTTTGAGTATGAGCTCAACATGATTCTCGACAGTAAGGAAAATGATATCCCCATCGTAGAGGTTGAGATTGAGACGATTTACCTTGAGGATAATGCGAGTTCCCACTTCAATCCGCTGCTGGATTCAATCAGGATTTACTCGCTGTTTGTAAAGTTCCTTGTGGTTTCCCTGTCATCAAGCGTGATTGACCTTCTGCTGTTTTCCATTTTCTGCTTTATGTGCAAGAAGCTGGTTCCGGAGTTTGGATATTACATTGTTGCGAGTACCGTTGCCGCGAGGATTCTTTCGGCGATATACAACTATTCTTTGAATAAAAATAAGGTGTTCAAGAACCGGGACGGCGTGTCAAAGAGCGCCGTGAGATATGTGATTCTTGCCGTTGTGAATATGGCAGCATCAGCCGCGCTTGTATACCTGTTTTTCGATATGCTCCATTTCAACGAGACCCTGATTAAGGTTGTTGTTGACACGGTAATTTTTTTCCTTGGATTCCAAATTCAGAGAGAGTGGGTATTTAAGAAGTGATTATTGTTTTGTTGCTTATTACATCTGGGGCGATTGCCCTGTTTTACGAAAGACAGATTGAGGATACAATGCCAATGTCTGTCTTTTTGATTAGTCTTCTTGCGTATGCGCTGGCTATCACGAATCATCTGTCGAGAGTGCTGCAGCTGGGATATATATGCTGCGTCTTTGTCGCTGTGCTTTTCATTTTTTTATATATGAGAAAAAATAACCAGGGAATCGCATCTGCTTTCATGGGACTCCTTGTCAAATATAAAAGCTGCGGGCTGCTTTGCTTTGCAGTTGCCACAGTGCTGACATGTGTGCTCTTCAGTTCTCATTTTGTTACAAACTGGGACGATTTTAATTACTGGGCAATGTTCTCAAAGAACATCGCGGCTGCAGACGGAATGGTGAGCGGAGCAAAGGAGTGCAGTCTGTTTAAGGATTACACGCCTATTGTCCAGCTTCTGTACTATGTGGTGTTCAAGAGCTTTGGCGGATTCAATGAGGCATATATGTTCATGGTGAACAATGTGCTTCTTGTTCTTTTTCTTATGCCGTTTCTTAAAAGGCAGGATGATGAGCTGCTAAGCCACTGGCTGGTGAAGTCAGGAGCAGCACTTCTGTTTCCTGTCGCAACCATGCTGCAGCAGTTCCACTGCCTGGGTGTTGACTGCATCCTCAGTATGCTGTTTGGGTATATTCTTCTGCAGGTCTTCACTGAAAAGAGGAGGGATTTTTTCTTCTATGTGAACCTCGCTCTTGCGCTTTCGTTCCTGATGCTGACAAAATCTGCAGCCGTGCTGCTGGTGTCAGTGGCCCTTATCTGTGTGCTTATAGAGGAGAGTGGTGCGCAGAAGAAAATAATAGGTCTTTTCGCCTTCGTGCCTGCCTTTGCTGCGCTGGCTTCGTGGAGGCTGTTCTGCCGTCTGGCTGGCAATTCGTCCTATCTCACAGACCGTGCTGCAGGTAATCTTTCCACCGCGGGATTTCTTAAACTGCCGGAATATGCAGGGGAGTTCTTCGGGAAATTTGTGAAGGCTGTGCTGTTCATGCGGCTTAATGGAAGTGTTATCGGAATTACACCTGCCATATGCCTTGTTTTTTCGGCTGCGGTACTCATTCGTCTCCTGGGAAAAAATAAGGCGATATATGTACTGCTGACTGGATTTGTGCTGTACCTGATTTCGCTTATATATACATATCTGTTTGTGTTTGATAAGTGGGAGGCGCTTTCGCTGTCGAGCTTTGACAGGTATATTTCGATTTATCTTATTGCGATGGTTTATCTGGCTCTCTTTTGCGTGCTGACAGGACCGTTAAAGGTAAGATTGGCTCTGCTGATTATATTTTTAGCAACCCTCAATTTCCCGCTGCTTGCCGAAAGCTTCCTGCCTGGCGGCTATGAGAAAAAATATGAGTCGATAAAGTCCGGAAGAGAAGAAGTGGCGGAGCGGGCGAGTGAATTCTATGCGGAAAACCCGGAGGCATATGGCGGCAGAGTCCTGATTGTCAATGAGAAGAGAAACAATGAACTGGAGAAGTATCAGCAGTATGAGATGGTTCCCACGGTTACATTTATATATTGCCTTGAGGAGAGGGGCGATGGGGAGATAGAGAATGAGCTTACGGACCACTCCCT
>DCHL01000058.1:25316-26669 GCA_002317595.1 Lachnospiraceae bacterium UBA1753
TATACAATTTATGGTGACGATTTTACCAAAAGTTCACACATTTTTGATTGTATTTATGTGAATTATTTATTAAAATGTCTAATATGTAACATCCCGTATGGGAGGAGAATGGTTTAGCATTGGCATTAGGAGGTATTTACAATGGCAGTTAATCGTTTTGTCTTGAATGGTATTTCATATCATGGACATGGAGCAATCAATGAGATTCCCGGACTTATCACAGCTAGAGGTTATCAGAAGGCATTTGTTGCATCTGACCCTGATCTTGTAAAGTTTGGCGTTACAGCTAAGGTTACAGATCTTCTTGACAAGGCCGGAATTGCATATGAGGTTTATTCAGATATCAAGCCCAATCCCACAATCGAGAATGTTCAGCATGGTGTTGAGGCTTTCAAGAATTCTGGCGCAGATATGATGATCACAATCGGTGGTGGTTCTTCAATGGATACAGGTAAGGCTATCGGTATCATCATCAACAACCCTGAGTATGCTGATGTTCGTTCTCTTGAGGGTGTTGCACCTACTAAGAAGAGAACAGTATTCACAATCGCAGTTCCTACAACAGGCGGTACAGGTGCTGAGTCTACAATCAACTACGTTATCACAGACGTTGAGAAGAAGAGAAAGTTCGTATGTGTGGACCCTAATGATATTCCTGATATCGCAGTTGTTGATCCTGATATGATGTCTTCAATGCCTAAGGGACTTACAGCTTCTACAGGTATGGATGCTCTTACTCATGCTATCGAGGGATACACAACAGGTGCAGCTTGGGAGCTTGCTGATGTTCTCAACCTTGAGGCTATCCAGCTCATCGCTAAGAATCTTCGCGCAGCAGTTGAGAATGACCCTGATGGACGTGAGGGAATGGCTCTTGCTCAGTATGTAACAGCTATGGCTTACTCAAACGTTGGTCTTGGAATTGCTCATTCAATGGCTCATACTCTTGGAGCTGTATATGACACTCCTCATGGTGTTGCATGTGCAATGATGCTTCCTATCGTTATGGAGTTCAATCAGGAGTGCACAGGCGAGAAGTTCAAGGCTATCGCTGAGGCATTTGGTGTTGATACAGCTGGAATGGACCAGGCTACCTACAGAAAGGCTGCAATCGACGCAGTTCGTCAGCTCTCTGTTGATGTAGGAATCCCTACAAAGCTTGAGAAGCTTAAGGAAGAGGATCTTGCATTCCTCTGCGAGTCAGCAGCTGCTGACGCATGCGCACCTGGAAATCCTCGTCATGCTGAAATCGCTGACTTCGAGGCTATGTTCAGACAGCTCATGTAATTGTCGCTGTTAATTAAATAATTAATACACTTGGGCCATCGCACTGAAAGGTGTGATGGCTTTTTT
>DCHL01000058.1:26853-28566 GCA_002317595.1 Lachnospiraceae bacterium UBA1753
TATTGGCTTATAGGTAGATTGGAGTGTTGCCCTATAAAACAAAGATACTTCCTGTATTGGTTGCTACACACTTTCGATATATAGCCAATACGGTGCAGGAAAATGACGTATAGGCTTTCGGGGTACGAAAGCTTAGAGCCTATAAACGCATCATGTTTTTCTGAAAAATCACGACGCAGATCACTTTCAATGTTCCCCACCGAAAATCAATCATTCACCACAAATCCCCACTGTAATATTCTTATATTTTTTCGGCGTATATCCTTGATTTATGGGAGGTTTGTGATACAATAGGTGGTAACTGGTGGTAAAAATGTGTTAATCGGTGGTAATTGGTGGTAATAATTTGATGTTCATGGGGGAATACAATCACATAATTGATGCCAAGGGCAGGACGATTGTTCCCGCTAAATTCAGGGAAGAGCTGGGTGAGAACTTTGTTATCACAAAGGGATTTGATGGATGCCTCTACATCTATGACAGCAAGGGCTGGGAAGAGGTGGAGAACAAGCTTAAGGAACTTCCGATGACTTCACCCGCTACAAGAAAGTTTGTCAGGTTCTTCATGTCGGGTGCGACAGTTGCAGATGTTGACAAGCAGGGAAGGACATTGCTGCCACAGAGTCTTCGCAATCATGCTGAGCTTAAGAAGGATGTGGTCTTCATCGGCATGGCGAACAAGATTGAGATTTGGAGTAAAGAGAAATGGGATGCATGTGATTATTCAGACATGGATGAGATCACTGCACAGATGGAAGAGCTTGGGTTCAGGGTTTAATGGAATTTGCGCATAAGTCAGTGCTTCTTGAGGAGTGCATAGACAATCTGAATATAAAGCCGGATGGGATATATGTGGACGGCACTCTTGGCGGAGCAGGACATTCCTTTGAGATAGCATCAAGGCTCAGTACAGGACGCCTGTTCGGGATTGACCAGGATGCGGAGGCCATTGAGGCCGCGAGTAAGAGGCTTGCGGATGTGAGCGACAGAGTCACCATCGTGAGGAACAATTACTGCAATATGCAGGAGGTTCTGAGAGAGCACGGAGTTGATGGAGTTGACGGGATACTTCTGGATCTTGGAGTTTCATCACATCAGCTGGATGACCCTGACAGAGGCTTTTCGTACATGGCGGATGCGCCGCTTGATATGAGAATGGACCAGCGCTCGGCAAAAAGCGCAGTGGATGTTGTCAACGGCTATAGCGAGTCGGAGCTGTTTAGGGTAATCAGGGATTACGGCGAAGACCCATTTGCGAAGAATATTGCAAAGCACATTGTCCGCATGAGGCAGGAGAACCCTATTGAGACAACAGGGCAGCTCACAGAGGCAATCAGAGCGGCAATTCCGATGAAGGTCCAGAAGACACTGGGACATCCGGGCAAGAGAACATTCCAGGCGATTAGAATTGAAGTTAACGGAGAGCTTGAGGTGCTGAGGACAGCCCTTGACGACATGTGCGAGATCGTGAAGCCTGGCGGAAGGATCTGCATCATCACATTCCATTCCCTTGAGGAAAAAATTGTGAAGAGCACCTTCAGAAAATGGGAGAACCCATGTACCTGTCCGCCTGATTTTCCTGTATGCGTGTGCGGGAAGAAGAGCCTGGGCAGAGTGGTAACCAGAAAACCAATTCTTCCGTCGGAGGAGGAACTTGAAGAGAACAGCAGAAGCCATAGCGCGAAGCTCAGGGTTTTTGAGAGAGCATGACCT
>DCHL01000066.1 GCA_002317595.1 Lachnospiraceae bacterium UBA1753
AATTTATATGATTGTACGCAATAGCGCGTATTCATATAATATAAGCAACAATATCAGCACTCAAATTTTGGTAAACAGGGCAAAAAAATGGTTAACAAATTATGCAATTGGTACACGTACTTCATCTTACTATGGATTTAACGTAAGCGTGTCCGCGATGCAGCCTTGCATGTCATCTTAAAAGTATCTACCTTTGCAGCCGTAATCCAAAAACGATGAAATTATGACTGCAACAGAACGTTATGAAGAAACATGGAATTTGTATCTCAAGAGATTGAATTCCCACCCCACAGCCAAGTTGTCCCCTTTTGCGAAGGAACGCCACACAAACCTGGATGGCATGAAGAAATGGATGAAGGGAAATGGTCTGAGCATATCAGAGGCCAAGACACGTGTCAAGGCTTGCCAGAGACAAGCCAGGGAAGAGAAGCTTCCTCCTAATGCAGAAACTACGGGTATGATGTTTCTGCCTGTCTCAAATCCTGAGTCTGTAAACCATGATGCCACCGAAGGCATATTGTCGGGCATTTCGTTTGTGTTTCCCGACGGTACACAGGTAAGCATCAAGCATGGATCCGCCAGGGCGTTAATCTCACTACTCAAGCTTTACAGAGAGGAGGGTGAGAAATGTTAGGACTTGAAGAATCGATGCGCTACTACGTTTGCCAGAGATATGTGAGGATGAATCTCGGTATAAACGGACTGTACAAACTCGTAAGCCAGGAGATGCAACTGCCTCCTCTTGGCGGTGGTGTGTTCATCTTCTTTTCCAAGAACAGGCAGCAGGTGAAGCTTCTTCGATGGGATACTGACGGATTCGTGCTTTATCAGAAGAGACTTGAGCGTGGCACCTTTGAGCTTCCATATTTCAACCCTGCAAAGAAGGCATATGAGATGCCCTACAAGACGCTATCTGCCATAATGAGCGGTATAAGCCTGAAATCGCTGAGATATCGCAGCAGGCTCAGAATCGAAGTTCGGAAGACAATCTAACTATCTGATATACAGTAAAATAATATAAAAATAATTGCTATTTTATTTGGTAGTCTCATCTTTTTTTTGTACCTTTGCAGTATGAATAAGGATGAGATTATCGCATTTTTACAGCAGCAGATTTCCTTCCTTCAAGCGCAACTGCTGCAGACAAATGACACGATTTCAATTGCCAACCAGAAGATAGACAATCTTCTGGCAGAGGTCTCGTCCCTACGCGAGCTGCTCGAAAACAAGAAGCAGGAAGAGCAGAAGCAGAAGCGCATGATGAAGGGAATGTCCAAGCTTATTGAGAACAAGTCGGAGAAGCAGACATCATGCCACAATGAGGATGCAAACAATGAAGAATCAGCAGGCTCTGGAGAATCTCCCAATACCACAGAGCCAAAGGAACGCCCCAAGACTAACAACGGCGCAAAGCGTAAGCAGCATTGTGACGTGGAGGTCGTGGAGATAGACGTGGAGCCGGATGACCCACGCTTCAGCATGGAGCAGGCAAGGCTTTACAAGACAAGGGACGTGATACGCTACGAGCTTATCCCTATGCGATTCATAAAGAAGATATACCATGTCAAGGTCTATACACAGGACGATGAGTTCTTCTCCGGCAAGGCACCTGATGCTCCGTTCCTCAACTCACAGTACGACGGTTCCTTCATTGCAGGCATGGCACAGCTGAGATACATATACGCAATGCCGGTAGAGAGGATCGTCAGGTACTTTAACGAGAATGGCTTCGACATGGAGAAATCCACGGCACATGGCCTGCTCCGCAAGACCGAGACACTGTTTGAGAAACTCTACGAGGCACTTGGCACCGCGGTAAAGGAAGACACCTATCTCGCTGGCGATGAGACATACCACAGAGTGCTTGTCGAGGTAAAGAACAAGGACGGCAAAGGCATCAAGAAGGGATACATCTGGGTTGTGACATCAATCAACACCGGCCTTACATACTATTTCTATCATAACGGATCAAGGAAGGAAGATATCATACTTGATTACATAGATGGATACAGAGGAGCATTCCAGTCGGATGGCTTCGCTGTTTACAGGAAGATGGCAAAGTGGCTCGTAAGGCTTGCCTGCTTCCAGCATGTGAAGAGAAAATTCCTTGACTGTGATGACGACCCGGACTGCAAGGAAATAGTAAGTCTCATCAACGATCTCTACCGCAATGAGCATGAGCACACTATAGGCGTCGATGGATGGACAGAGCGTGACAACTATAAATGGCGTCAGCAGTATGCGCCTCCGGTGATGGCAATGATACGCAAGAAGCTGGACATGATGGCTGCCGACCCGCAGTTACTCCCGAAGACGGAGAAATATGACGCAGTGCACTACATGCTCAACGAATGGGACTCGCTACAGAATATCTTTACAAGAGGCGACTATCATCTCGACAACAACCTCGTCGAACGCCTCAACCGTTACATATCACTCTCAAGAAGGAACTCACTGTTCTTCGGTTCTCACAAGGGAGCCGAACGAGGAGCCATGTTCTATTCACTGGCTACTACGTGCCGAGTACTGAACATCAACTTCTTTGAATACATATCTGATATCATCAACAAGGCCGCGACATTACCACCAAGCACTCCAATCGGGAAATACAGAGACCTACTACCAGACAAATGGAAACTCAATAATATCGCCAAGGATTAACCTACGTGGCGATATTTTTTTTGCCACAATACTCTAGCATCGCGGACACGCTTACCTCCGAGCATTTTGTAGATGATTTCTACCTGTGCCGGGGTGAAGAACTTCTGGGTTTTGCGGTAGCCTTTCTTCTTCAGACTGGCAAGGAGTTCCTGATTGTAGTTGATCCATGACATCAGTCGGTTTACGGCTGAATGGGTTGAGTAGTACGGGAAGTACTGGAGGGCAAGGTCTGTTTTCTTCATTTATAGCCCCCTCCGGCTCCCCCAAAGTATACATATTGACTCCAATATAACA
>DCHL01000042.1 GCA_002317595.1 Lachnospiraceae bacterium UBA1753
ACACTGGCGAGAGAGAAGAGCGCTAAATTCTCTGAAGTTGAATAATTATTATCTGCTGGAAAGGAAAAAACATGAAGATATTTAAATGTATAGAGTTGGATGATTATATTATTAAATCGTATTTATTTCCAAACATTGATGTTCTAAATGTAGTGAATACGCTTATAGAAAAGGGATTGGACATAAGAGAGATTGAGATTTTTGAAGGTGTAGAACGAGACATGCAAATGTTTGGAAGCACTATCGTTAGCCTAGATGAATTAAAGGAAAAAAGGGATTATTATTCCGACATTGGAACAGATGTTGGATATAATATACACGCTTATTATAATCATATAGAAATTAGAATATATATTTCGGAGGAGAAGGAAAAAATGAATGTTTTGTCTTATGACAAAGAGTTTGATAGTGAATGTCTCTTTAGTTGAAACAACCCAAATAAAGGCTTAAGGCTAACAAAATGGAAGGGATGCCTTGTGTCACAGGTATATCCTGTAGCACAACATTATACTATAAGGCAAAATTAAGGTTAAGATACAGGAGAAGAGCAGAAAAACCCGCTCTCTCCAACTATTCGCAAAATTGCTGTTTGGCGAATGGATATTCGGATTTGTAAGAGGGATTGGGCTCGTTAGTTTCCACCGTTTCGCCGTATATTTATACCAAAAAGGTATTACAGCCTGTATGAAACAAGTATTTTTAATATATCTCCCATAATGCTATATTAATCGTGACAAGAGAAATAAGTAATGATTCCGCGGGGCGGGTTTTATAAAAATTGAAAGGAGATCACGGTTATGTTAAAGAAGATTACAGCGTTCCTCGAGGCTTATTACAAGAGTTTTGCAAAGTAGAATTACTGAGCTGATTTAGGGAAGGAGGCATGGCTTATGATTAAGCTTATAAAGGTTATTGAAGCGGCTCTGGTAGGAAGCCATGAGTCTTTCAGATAAGGAGCAGAATTGAATCAGGATAATTGCTGAGACCACATCTATGGCGGTAGGTGTGGTCTTTTTTTGTGTTTTTTTGAAAAATTTTCGCGACGAACTTATTGCAATAACCCATATTGCATATTTTTTCCCACTGGTCTATAATAGGCACATCTATTAATTCGATTTAATTCCCATAACTTACAATTTATTTATAGTGGCATTTGGAGGATTTATGAGAGAAAAATATGAGTCATTACCTCTTTCAGTACTGAAGGACCTTGCTAAAGCCAGAGGTATGAAGGGCATCTCGACACTCAAGAAGGGCGAACTGGTTGAGGCTATGCTTGCCCAGGACGAGAAGGACGCGGCAGCTAAGGCACCTGCGGCAGAAGAGGCTCCTGCGAAGAAGCCTGCAGTTGAAGAGGCTCCTGCAGCTAAGGCATCTGCAGCAGAAGATGCACCCGCGAAGAAGCCCGCTGGAAGAAAAAATTCAGAGAGAAAGAATGGCACAAGGAAGGGCGCAGAACAGCCTGCTGAGAACACAGGCAAGTCCGTTGCACCCGCTGAGAACACAGGCAAGTCCATAGCACCCGCTGAGAATACAGGCAGACCTGCAGCTTCTGCTGAGAGTAAGTCCGAGGCAACGCCTAAGGAGCAGGCTGCGGCAGCACCTCAGGAGCAGGCTGAAGGAACGCAGGAGAAGTCTGATGGAATTCCTCAGGATAAAGAGTCCCTTGATTCGGGAATCCTGGCAAATGGAATCCTGGAGGTAATGCCTGACGGATACGGATTTATCAGGTCTGACAATTACATGCCAGGCGAGAATGATGTCTACGTGGCGCCTAGCCAGATCAGACGATTCAACCTTAAGACTGGTGATATCATTGTTGGAAATACAAGAGTTAAGACACAGGGAGAGAAGTTCTCGGCGCTCCTCTATGTGAAGAGCATCAATGGTCTCCATCCGTCGGAGGCAACCAAGAGACCTAATTTTGAGAACCTGACACCTATCTTCCCTAATGAGAGACTGAGGCTTGAACTGGGTCAGGGCAGCGTCGCCATGAGAATCATGGACATCATGAGCCCTGTCGGTAAGGGACAGCGTGGAATGATTGTTTCACCGCCTAAGGCTGGTAAGACCACACTGCTCAAGGGCGTGGCTAAGTCAATCACACGAAATTACCCAGATATTTATCTGATTATTCTTCTTATTGATGAGAGACCTGAGGAGGTTACCGATATCAAGGAGTCGGTTTCCGGCAACCATGTTGAGATAATCTATTCGACCTTCGATGAGACTCCGGATCACCACAAGAGGGTATCTGAGATGGTAATCGAGAGATCAAAGCGTCTTGTTGAGCATGGCAAGGATGTGGTTATCCTTCTTGATTCAATCACACGTCTCGCAAGAGCCTACAACCTTACCGTTCCGCCTTCAGGACGTACACTTTCTGGTGGTCTCGACCCTGCGGCGCTTCATATGCCAAAGAGATTCTTCGGTGCTGCAAGAAATATGAGAGAGGGTGGTTCACTCACAATACTTGCAACCGCTCTCGTTGACACAGGATCCAAGATGGACGACGTTGTATACGAGGAGTTCAAGGGAACCGGTAACATGGAGATGATTCTTGACAGGAAGCTCCAGGAGAAGAGAGTGTTCCCCGCAATAGATATTCCAAGGTCAGGAACCAGACGAGAGGACCTGCTTCTTACAGAGGACGAGCAGGAGGCAGTGAACATCCTCCGCAAGGCCCTCAATGGACTCAAGCCCGAAGAGGCAGTTGAGAAGATTCTCGATATGTTTGTGCGCACCCACAATAATAGGGAATTTATAGAGATGGTGAAAAAAATAAGAGTCTTCTAAATTGCGTTCTAAATCGGTTTGATTTTCAGGTTTGATTTAGGTCAGATTTACAAAAATACCTCTTGCATAATCAACTCGCCTTGTGGTACAATAGCAACGCTGTTTGTGGATACAGGCAGTATGGGATGAGAACATGTTACATATTTAACTCAATCCGGCAAGGGCCGAAGCAAGGGAAACCGCAAGTTTTACCCCGGATTGCATATCAGAAAAGAGGTTTTGAAATGAAGGAAGGAATTCACCCTAATTACCATCAGGCAACAGTTACTTGCAACTGCGGTAACACATTCGTAACAGGATCTGTAAAGCCTGAGATCCATGTCGAGATTTGCTCAAAGTGCCACCCCTTCTATACTGGTCAGCAGAAGGCAGCTAGAATTGCTGGACGTATTGACAAGTTCAACAAGAAGTATGGCGTTGCTGCAAAGTAAGATATTTTTGATGTTATTGGAGTGCCGTTGCCTTTGTTGGTGACGGCGCTTTTTCGTTATTTAAGGAGTAGGTATGGCTCTTGAGAAAAAATACAGTGGAATAGGCGGTCAGGCTGTCATGGAGGGTATCATGATGAAAAATCAGAACCTCTACGCGGTGGCAGTCAGGAAGAGTGACGGCGAGATTGAGATCATGACAGACGAATACAAGCCGGTGCTGGGCGGTGCTGCCTGGACGAAGCTTCCCTTCATCCGCGGCGTCTTTGCTTTCGTTGACTCCCTTCGCCTTGGACTCACGACCCTCAGCTGGTCTGCATCATTCTTCGACGACGAGGAAGAGACTGACGCGAAGGCTGGTTCTGAGAAGGCAGATGTGAAGCTCGATTCTGAGAAGGCAGATGTGACGAGCGAGGAACAGAAGCCAGGCAGCAATGGTGAGAAGCCGGTCAGTGGCGGAATTTCCAATGCGATGATGGCTGCGACAGTGGCGCTTTCGCTGGTTATGGCGGTTGGCATATTCATGATGCTCCCTTATTTTTTATCCGAGATAGTGAGAAGATTCACAGACAACAACATTATCATTGCTGTCTTTGAGGGTGTCATCAGGCTTGTAATCTTCATCGGATACGTGGCAACAATCTCCCTTATGAAGGACATCAGAAGGGTGTACATGTACCACGGCGCTGAGCACAAGTGCATCAACTGCATCGAGCGTGGACATGAGCTCAATGTGAGGAATGTAATGCGTGCATCGAGACTCCACTCAAGATGCGGTACCAGCTTCATGCTGTTCATAATGTTTATCAGTATTATCCTGTTTCTCTTCATCAGAACGCCTAATCCTGTTCTGAGAATTGTGATAAGACTTTTACTTATCCCTGTTATTTCCGGTATATCTTATGAGATAATAAGGCTTGCAGGAAGAACCGATAATGTTATCGTGAATATACTTTCCGCTCCTGGGCTGGCGCTTCAGAAGATTACGACGAAGGAACCCGATGAGGAGATGGTTGAGGTGGCAATCAAGGCTGTTGAGGCAGTGTTTGACTGGAAGACATATCTCAAGGAGAGTTACGGTATCGACGTTGACGACAAGCTGGAGGATTAGTGCCGATGAAATACCGCAAGGCTTACGAGTGGGGAAGAGCTCGGCTCGAAATGGCAAAAATTGACGAGGCATCCCTGGATGCGAGGCTGCTGCTTGAGTTTGTGTGCGGCACTTCGCGCAATGACCTCTACGCTCATAGCGAGAGGGAACTGTCAGAATCCGAGGAGGAAAAATATAGAAGCCTCATCCTGAAGAGGACGGAGCGTATTCCGCTTCAGCACCTCACTGGAGAGCAGGAGTTCATGGGCCTTAGAATTAAGGTTAATGAGCATGTGCTTGTGCCCAGGCAGGATACGGAGATTCTTGCGGAAGAGGGACTGATTGCGGTTAATGACGGCGACAGAATCCTTGATATGTGTACGGGAAGTGGCTGCATCCTGCTGTCAATCATGCGGTATAAAAATGATGTGACGGGAGTTGGTGCGGATCTGTCTGCAGACGCACTGGCAGTTGCGCGTGAAAATTATGAGAACCATAGAAAGGAGATAAGCGGCAGGGCAGATTTTGTCCAGGGCGATCTCTTTGAGAATGTGGAGGGCAGATTTGATGTGATTCTCTCAAATCCGCCGTATATAAGAAGTGAAGTAATTGAGAGTCTTGCTCCTGAGGTTAAGGACCATGATCCGATGATGGCCCTTGATGGAGGAACTGACGGCCTTATTTTTTACCAGAGGATTGTTGAAGAGGCACCGAGGTACCTGAAGGCTGAAGGGAAACTCCTGATGGAAATCGGGTTTGACCAGGCGGCAGATGTCAGACAACTGCTGGAAAACGGTGGATTCACTGAGGTCAAGGTCATTAAGGATCTGGCGGGACTTAACCGAGTTGTTTGTGCAAGACTTATGGAAGAAAGGAATTAGTTATGTTTGATAAGCTTGAAGATCTGCTCCGCAGATATGAGGAAGTACTGGGACTGCTCGGAATGCCTGATGTGGCAGCTGACCCTAACAATTTCAGAAAACTCAGCAAGGAAGAGAGCGACCTTAAGCCACTGGTTGACGCATATACTGCGTACAAGCAGAGCAAACAGGATATAGATGACTCCCTCGAGATGCTTGATGCTGAGAGTGATGAAGATATGAAGGAGATGCTGAAGGAAGAACTTGCTGATGCTAAGAAACGTGTGGCTGAGCTTGAGGCACAGCTCAAGATCCTCCTCCTTCCCAAGGACCCTAATGATGA
>DCHL01000164.1:0-1899 GCA_002317595.1 Lachnospiraceae bacterium UBA1753
CCCGATGAGACAAGGAAGGCTGTGATTCATCGGAAATCCCAAGAAATTAAAATCCCGATGAGACAAGGAAGGCTGTTGTTCATCGGAAATTCAGTGAAACGAGAAAATCGATGAACTGCTGTGAGGGAAAAACATCGGGAATCGAGAGAAAGCGAGAAAATCGATGAACTGCTGCAGGGGTAATCATCAGGAAGCCAAAGAAAGTGGGAGGAAGAGGAATTTGTGAAAAAAGTGTAAACATTTGGGAAATCACTTGTGCTTTTTCAGTTTCACTCGTATGTAATTATAGAGGCTGACAAATAAGGAGGATAATCCAATGAAAAATAGAATGAGAATGCTGGCGTTGCTTCTCGCATGCAGCGTGGTTTTTGCAGGCTGTTCGTCAACGCCCTCAGGCAAGGTTACAGTAGGGGGCAGTTCTTCTGAGAAGGAAGAAGAGTCTGAAGCAGATGATAAGGCTGACGAGGACGATACCGCTGAGGCTGACGCAAAGGACAACGCTGAGGAGAATAACGGGCTTGTGACAGATCTTGACGCAGAGGAAGCTGACGAGGACGCTGAGGATAAGGATGATGACAATGACACTGGCGTTGAGACGGCTGCCAAGAAAAGAGAGCTCAAGGCAGTGGATGATTCTTTTGCTACTGCGCTTAAGTATATTAAGAAGAGTGGGGATAAGAAGCTTTCTGTAGACTACAGCAAGGCTGAGTATCTTCCCCAGAAGCGTGATGCCAAGGCAAAGAAGGCTGATGACTGGGAGCAGATTGATGGGAAGCTTGCGTCTGACAGCGTTAAAAAGCTTAATTTTTTACGCGAGGACAACACAGGCTCGACGATGCTTGTGACTGCGTACACAGACCCCTCATCGCTTTTGATGGACAAGATTGTCACAGAGGAGTTCTGTGCAGACGGCAGGGAGAATATTGAGTACTACTACGTTGATGGAAATCTCCAGTATGCGTACATCTATAAGACAGATATCTACGGCACGACCTACAAGGACAGCTCACTGCCAGGAAAGAAGTGCTATTTCAAGGATGACGCAATGGTGGAGTGCGTGCTTGATGATGCTGATGTGGATTATAAGAATGTATCGATCTCGGCTGCGGACTATAAGGAAGCAGATGATTTTATGAAGACTCAGTACGACCAGCTTGAGGCTTCACTTATTAACAAGGCGTATGTCATCTACGACAAGGTCAGGGATGTACCTGGAACAGCGCTTATCACAGGCTATGTGGGAGATGAGTACGGCGGAGTGCTGTCGAATGTCCATATGACAATCACATCGAAGAAGAATGAGTTCTCCCAGCAGTTTGATACGAATGGTGATGGACACTTCGAGGTGCGGGTTCCTATCAATACTGCAGATGATTACGGCGTTGTGTGCAAGTACGGGACATTCACGGATGCAACTGTTGATGACATCGATATTCCGCAGGGAACTGTGGAGTACTCGCTTGGCATCATCTACATGGCTGAGCCAGGGCAGAACGTTCATGAACCCAATACCTACCTTCTCAATGCAAATTACAGTTCGCCTAAGCGGGTTGGAAAAGGAGAGTACTGTGTGACCTTCACCTATGAGGATCCTAGTGTTGACCTTAAGCCTTTTTCCGTTGATTTAAGCACTGGCAAGACGAAGACGGATGCGATAACCGTGATCAAGCCATCAGCGAAGGATCAGTACAAATACTATGTGACTGATCAGAGAGGCGGTCATTCGGGCAATCCCATGACCTATGAGATGTCAACCAGCAAGGCGGTTGTCAGAGTATACAGCCAGGATGGTCTGGTTGCATCATATCAGGTGCCTGTCGGAGTGGCAGGAACTGTGTGGGAGGTATTTGAGATTAGAGATGGAAGGATAATTCCTATCAACAATTACTTCCATGAGGG
>DCHL01000164.1:2055-3131 GCA_002317595.1 Lachnospiraceae bacterium UBA1753
CAGGGAAGCATCTTATGTGCTATTCACAGAATTATATAAACTCATATATATAATTATTAAACAAAAATAAACTTTGGCGAAGTTGTGTTGACTATCGATTTCAGTTGCAATATCATTGTGAAATCGAGTAAACGATTTCGTAACCTTTTTGGGGCGTCGCTTTTCGGTGACGCCTCTTTTTATTAGTATGTTTTTTGGATTGGAGTATATGGGAATGAATCGTAGCATTTCAAATTATGGAAAGAGAAGAATATCGGCTGCTCTTATTGTGTGTCTGCTTGCAGCGTCCATGACAGCGGGCTGTGGACAAGCTGCGACAGAGGGCGGGACTGAGACAGGAGAGTCAAAGCTCGTTGTCAGCGTTACAAAGCCGGCTGTTGGAAATGTTGAGGCGCAGGGCGAATTCATCGGAACCTTGGAGTATGAGGATGAGACTACTGTGTTCCCAAAGCTTTCGGGCGAGGTTACGGAGACATTTTTTGAGGAAGGCGACTATGTTAATGCCGGAGATCTCCTGTTCCAGCTTGATGATGCGGCATACAGAATCGGACTTGCGAGTGCCAAGGCGGTTTACGACAGTACAAAGGCCGGTATGGACATGCAGCTGGGCGCTCTTGATATGGGAAGAAATTCGGATGTCAACACTCTGAAGACCGCTCAGGAGGGCGCAGCCCAGATTAGGGATTCGTACGCATATTATGAGTCGCAGTACAGTGATCTTGAGGATAATATCAACGACCTTGAGGATGATATTGATGATATGGATGACGATAAGAGTGCTGCCAAGAAGAAGCTTAAGAAAGCGAAGCTTGCTCTTAAGGCTGCTGTTGCAGCTGCCAAGGAGGCAACAGCAGCTTACAAGGACGCTCTTAGAAGAGGAGTGTCCGGAAATCAGCTGTCGCTTCTTCGCATGACTATGGATGAGGCAAATAATGCTGTTGACACCTGTTCTTCAACGGTAAAGGCACTTCAGAGCGCAATATCGGGTTATACGACAGGCGCGGACACGATGGAAGGAACGATTGATTCCCTGGAATCCTCCGAGAGGGGTATCAATTTCCAGAAGAACAACCTGA
>DCHL01000010.1 GCA_002317595.1 Lachnospiraceae bacterium UBA1753
TGCATCCCGACCTTCAATTTCAATTTTGTTAGCAGTAATTATATATCGGTATCGAATGTCCCAACCCATCATTTCGTATAACAAATCCGCGAAGTCACCCGATAGCTTACGGGGACGCCTTCTTTCATTGTGTACGTTGCACCATCTTAATGCGCCCGGTGTTTTTTCATCACACGCAAGAGCAATAAGTCTATATGATTTAGAATCAAGAAAGAGTTTTACATAACAGATGCCTTCCATTCCCGCCAGACAGGCTGAATTAAATGTGATTCCATTATTTTTTACTGTTAATGCTGCCTCCTGGGATTTCTTAAATAATCCGTTATCAATTGCCTGAAAGTTTTCCATGCTTAATGTATCCATCAATCCTATACTCCTTTATTTGTTCCTCTAATTCAGATAAAGCATTCTTCGACAAAACGCATGCAATATCCGAACAATCCTTGTATTCCAAAATGAAATCTTCACCTTCATAATCAATTTCAGGCACTTTCGAATATGCCATTTCCAAACCATACGACCTTGATAGATCAAATATAATTGCCTTTTCGCTCCCCTGTGTAATAGTTTTTCCGCGAATTCGATATCGTCTATTAATATCCCAATCCATCATTTCAAACAGAACTCTTGCAAAGCCTTTTATGCTTTTGGGAAGTGGCGACCATTCCGTATTACGATGTGCCCACTGAAAGTTTCTTCCTGACTCATTTGCCTTCGTAACTGCAATCCGCCTGAATATTGGATGAAGATACATACACACATTTTCAACGGGCAACTGCTCCATGCATGGAATGTTGAAAGAAAACTGCTCCTTATTAATACTTAGGTACATATCAGTTTTTTCAGAAAAGCAATACTGATTCACTTCTGAAAACCCTGATAACTCTTCCGGAAATACAGGAACCCTCTTGACTTTTTGATTGCACTCTGACACAGAACTACATGCATCGATATAATTCTGAACCGAAAAACCATCCCAGTGTCTGTCTATGGGAATGAATCCCCTTAATCCACCCTTGCTGACAACCTGTAGGATTGGAATTGTATATCCACTGCTTGTAAACCGGTGTGCTTCAATCAATTTTAAAACTGCATGATAGATTTCACGACTTACGATAGGTTCATGATGATTTCTTTCATAATATTGTACTCTGTTTCCTTTGTTTTTCCTTGCAATATGGTCTTGATAATTCGGTGTATAAGTTTTTCTTGCACAGAAGTCTCCGCAATATTTCTCATTTGTTAATATTCCTTTTATTGTTGACTCTTTCCACTGATATTTCAGACAGTCCTTCCTTGAAAACTCTAATTCCTGAAATATTAGTGAAATTGCTTTTGCAGAAAATCCATTGAGAAATAGATAATAACAGAGTTTAACAATAGCCGCTTCATCTCTGACAATTACCATTTTCCCATCAGCATTCAGTTCATATCCAAGCAGTTTTGGAATAATGAACATCCCCAGCTCATATCTTTTATCAATAGACCAGTTCATTATTTCACTTTTCGTCTGAGATTCATGTTCTGCAACCATAAATAGCATTAACAGGATCATTTTATTTGCTGGGTCCAAGGAGTCTAGATGCTCTGCTTCAAAATAAACTCCAACTGGCGGTTCCAACTGTGATAATTCCTGCTGTACAGACAAGCTATCCAGTACATTTCTCGCAAAACGTGCGACACTTTTAGTGATAATAAGGTCAATTTCCCCTCGTTTGCAGGCTTCAATCATCTTTTGGAAACCTTTTCTCCTTCGGATATTTGTCCCAGTTATTCCCTCATCTGAAAACAGATCAACGAATGTCCAGTTTTCATGCTCTTCAATCAGCTTCTTATAAGCTTCCTTCTGAAGTTCAAATGAAGTAGTCTGGTTATCACTATCAGTTGATACGCGCGCATAAGCACACACCCGTTTCACATCTTTACTATTAAAACTCATTGGAGTAACTGTAATAGGTCGTATTTCCAAATCTCTCTTTTCTATTAGGCTCCTGGCATTTTTATACTGCTCCCGAATTTTCTCTTTTCGTTCTTCTTTATAGCTCATACTGCCCCCCAAGACGGTCCACCAGTGTAAGAATCAGCTCAATGTCCTGATTTGTTAATTGAGACACATCGATATGTCGCTTAGTACACCTTCCCATAAGCGAATCAATACTCACATTCAGAACCTCTGCAATACGTATGAGTACAGCATAGGAGGGTTTTCTCAAATCGTTCTCATACGCGGATAGTGTGCCCCTCTCAACGCCAATCAGTTTTGCCAGCTGTTGCTGCTTTAGATTTCGATTTTCACGATAACATTTAATCTGTTGCCCTAGAGTATCCATTCTTTACCTCCTATGTTCCAATGATAATGTATCAGTTTCTACGATACTGTTGGTATGCATCAGTGCCACTTTCTGTAGCATCTCTGATTCTGAAACTCAGTGGTCTAACAGTCATAAACAGTCAGCTTAGCAGTTGCTCGCCAGAGAAAAATGCGCAAAAAAATGAGATGGCCTGATGCTTAGACCATCTCATTCCATCATGCAGACGAAACTGCATCATTCACATATAACTGGCGCTTATCAGAACGGGAAGCCACCTCTGCCTCCCATGCCGCCCATGAGGCCGCCGAGACCGCCCATGCCGCGCTTTCCCTTCTTGCCCATCATGCCGCCCATCTGCTTCATCATCTTTCTGGACTGCTCGAACTGCTTGACGAGGCGGTTCACCTCGGCGATGTCAACACCAGCGCCCCTTGCGATGCGGTGCTTTCTTGAAGGGTTGAGCAGGTCAGGGTTCTGTCGCTCCTTCTTTGTCATGGAGAGGACAATTGCCTCTGTCCTTGCCAGCTGCTTCTCATCAATCATGGACTCCAGGTCGCCCATCTTGCTTCCGCCAAGACCAGGCATCATGGAAAGAATACTTGAAAGGCCACCCATATTTCTCATCTGACGCATGCTCTCAAGGTAGTCCTCAAAATCAAATTTGCCTTTCTTAAGGCGTGCCATCTGATCCTTGGCCTTCTCTTCATCAACCTCCATATTTTCAGAAGCCTTCTCGATGAGGGAAAGCACGTCACCCATACCAAGGATTCTTGAGGCCATTCTGTCAGGATAGAACTGCTCGAGGTCTGAGAGTTTCTCTCCCATACCCACAAAAATAATCGGCTTGCCAGTAACTGCTCTTATGGAAAGTGCGGCACCGCCTCGTGCGTCGCCATCCATCTTGGAGAGGATGACACCATCAACGCCAATTCGCTCATCAAAGCCCTTGGCAACATCGACAGCCATCTGACCGGTACATGCATCTACAACAAGCAGTGTCTGGTGAATATCAAGCTTCTCCTTCATCTCGGAAAGCTCAGCCATCAGGTCCTCATCAATCTGCTGACGACCAGCCGTATCGATAATCACAACGTTGTGACCATTTTTTTCCGCATGTGAAATCGCAGCCTTTGCGATGTCGAGAGGCTTCTGGCCATCTCCCATGGCAAACACCTCAACCTCCTGCTTCTCACCGTTTATCTGCAGCTGCTTAATTGCCGCAGGCCTGTAGACATCGGCTGCAACAAGCAGACACTTCTTGCCTTTAAGCTTAAGCTTACCTGCAATCTTGGCAGAGGTGGTTGTCTTACCAGCACCATTAAGACCACACATCATGATGACCGTGATGGCCTTACCAGGCTGCATCTTAAGCTCTGTCGTCTCAGAACCCATGAGGGAGATCATCTCTTCATTAACGATCTTGATGACCATCTGCCCAGGATTCAGTCCATTCAGAACCTCCTCGCCGACTGCACGCTCCTTCACAGAGTTGACGAACTGTTTTACAACCTTGAAGTTAACGTCCGCCTCAAGCAGGGCCAGCTTAACTTCCTTGAGGGCAGTCTTGACATCTTCCTCAGTCAGCTTTCCCTTCGAACGCAAATTCTTGAATACATTTTGTAGTTTGTCTGTTAGGCTTTCAAATGCCATGTGTGCCTCCTACAGAATTGCGAAGCATTTCGCAATCATCATAATACATACAGGACTCAAAGTTCTTCCATAATATGAGCTGCCAAGGCGTGAATCTCTTCCAGATTATCAGATTCTGCCATCTGTCTCACATGATTTTTTATAGTAAGAAATCTCTCCACAAGGTGGAGCTTTGATTCATATTCAGATAATATTTTATCCGTTCTTTTTATCAGGTCGTGGGCCGCCTGTCTTGACACTCCGTAGTCCTGTGCAATCTCCGTTAGGGACAGGTCATTACAGATATGGTCCTCATAGGCCATCTTCTGCTTCTCTGTGAGGAGTTCGCCGTAAAAATCAAAGAGCAGGGCCTTAAATTCAATTTTATCAACCTTCTCAAGTCGCTCTGACATCGTGGGTCCCTCCTACAAAAGATTTCATCTATTCAAGCTATACCGAAGTCCTTACAATTTTAGGACTGAAGCCTTCCTTCGCGAGTCTGTCGAGGATCTGCTCCTTGTGCTCCGT
>DCHL01000006.1 GCA_002317595.1 Lachnospiraceae bacterium UBA1753
GCAAACCGCACAGGGCACGCAAACCTCACCGGGCACGCAAACCTCACCGGGCACGCAAACCGCACTGGGCGCGTAAGTTGCGCCAAGAATGACCCAATCAGATTCTTACCCCAATCAGATTCTCGATTTTTCAATATTTTATTACACCGTCATTCGTGTTATAATACAGAGGATTATGCTTAACAGTCAAAGTGGCTGGTTATCAACATTAATTATAGATAGTTGTGATTGTGTGATAGTGAAGGAAAAGAAAATGGCTGAGACAATTTTTGATGGAAAAGTTTTGATGATAACAGGTGGTACGGGTTCTTTTGGTAATGCCGTGCTCAACAGATTTTTGAATACAGGAATCAAGGAAATCAGAATCTTCTCGAGGGACGAGAAGAAGCAGGATGACATGCGTCATGTGTACAACAATGACAAGATCAAGTACTACATCGGAGATGTCCGCGACCTCCAGAGCCTTAAGAATGCGATGCACGGGGTTGATTACCTATTTCACGCGGCTGCATTAAAGCAGGTGCCGAGCTGTGAATTTTTCCCCGTCGAAGCCGTTAAGACAAACGTACTTGGTACAGACAATGTCCTGACAGCAGCAATCGAGGCGGGAGTCAAGAAGGTAATCTGCCTTTCGACAGACAAGGCTGCATATCCCGTTAATGCGATGGGAACCTCGAAGGCCATGATGGAGAAGGTTTTTGTTGCCAAGAGCCGTACCACAGACGATACAGTAATCTGCGGAACGAGATATGGCAATGTAATGTGCTCGAGAGGTTCCGTTATTCCCCTCTTCATCGACCAGATCAGAGAAGGCAAGCCCATGACACTTACAGAGCCTACTATGACAAGATTCATCATGTCTCTGGAGGAGGCTGTGGAGCTTGTGCTTTACGCATTCGAGAACGCACAGCCCGGCGATATCATGGTTCAGAAGGCGCCTGCATGCACCATCGAGGTACTGGCTCAGGCGGTTAAGGAGCTGTTCCACGGCGAGAGCGAGCTCAAGGTCATCGGTATCAGACACGGGGAAAAAATGTACGAGACACTTCTCACCAACGAGGAGTGTGCAAGGGCAGTTGACGAGGGTGGTTTCTACCGCGTTCCCTCTGATAACAGGGACCTCAACTATGACAAGTACTTTAAGGAGGGCGACCAGGAGAGAACCAAGCTCACTGAGTTCAACTCTAACAATACAAGAATCTTAAATGTTGAAGAGGTTAAGGCTAAGCTCCTTGAACTCTCCTACATCAGAGAAGAGCTCGACGCATTCGGAATTGAGTATTAAGAGAGAAGAGCTTGACGCATTCAGAATTGAGAATTAAGGACTGAGCGATGAAAATTTTAGTTACGGGGGCAAAGGGCTTTGTTGGAAAAAATCTGATAGCAGAGCTTAGGAACCGGAAGTACGAGGATATATTTGAATATGACATTGACACGGACCCTGCACTTTTAGAGCAGTACACAAGAGAGTGCGACTTCGTGTTTAACCTTGCAGGAGTCAACAGGCCGAAGGACCCCAAGGAGTTTATGGAGGGCAATTTTGGATTTGCTTCCGTGCTTCTTGACAGCCTTAAGAAGGCGGGCAACAAGGCGCCTGTGCTCATCACATCATCCATCCAGGCTGAGCTTGACAATCCCTACGGAGAGTCAAAGAGGGCAGGAGAGAACCTGATGTTTGAGTACTCGAAGGAGACCGGTGCGCCTGTGTACGTGTACAGGCTCCCCAACGTGTTTGGAAAGTGGTGCAGACCTAACTACAACAGTGCGGTTGCAACCTTCTGCAACAACATTGCAGCGGGCCTTCCAATTCAGGTGAATGACCCTTCGGTGGTAATGCATCTTGTGTATATCGATGATGTGGTTGACGAGTTCATTAATGCCATGAATGGAAAGGCGACACAGCTTAGCGATGTGGGAAGTAAGGGAGCTGCACCGCTTGAATCTGTGGAAATAGGAAGGATGGCATCAACTGATGACAGGTTTAAGGGCGTTCCCATTGTCCACGAAATTACACTGGGGAAAATAGTGGAACTCATTGAATCCTTCAAGACTTCAAGAGAGAACCTCACGATTCCTGATATGTCGGATCCCTTTACAAGCAAGTTGTATTCGACTTACCTCAGCTATCTGCCGACAGATTCCTTCAGCTATCCGCTTGATATGCACTGCGATGACAGAGGGTCATTTACCGAGTTCATCAGGAACAAGGACCGAGGACAGGTGTCTGTGAATATTTCAAAGCCTGGAATTACGAAGGGACAGCACTGGCATCATTCAAAGAATGAGAAGTTCCTGGTAGTTAAGGGTAAGGGACTTATCAGATTCAGGAAGATTGATTCGGAGGAGATAATCGAGTATCCCGTCAGCGGCGATAAGCTGGAGGTTGTGGATATTCCGACAGGATATACTCATTCCATTGTCAATGTGGGCGATGAGGACATGGTGACTGTAATGTGGGCCAACGAGCCCTTTAATCCGGAGAAACCCGATACATATTTTTTACCCGTGTAAATATTTTCACTCGTGTGAATGAAGAATAATAGAAATATCTTACCCGTGTAAATTTGAAAAAATAGAAATGGTGGAAGGTTATGACAAACAAGCTTAAAGTAATGACTGTCCTGGGCACGCGCCCTGAGATAATCAGACTGTCGGCGGTCATGAAGTGCTGCGACAAATATTTTGACCATATCATGGTTCATACAGGACAGAACTACGATTACACACTGAATCAGGTGTTCTTTGAGAATCTTAAGCTCAGGGAGCCTGACTACTATCTTGAGAGCGTTGGCAAGAATCTGGGAGAGACCATGGGCAATATCATTGCCAAGTCATATAC
>DCHL01000052.1 GCA_002317595.1 Lachnospiraceae bacterium UBA1753
CTTGTGAGTCCGGCAGAAAGACCATATTCAAACATATAGCTTGAACGTCTTGTATCCTTACCGATTACACATTTGGCCTTCTTGCCGACTCTGGCACCGAAATACCAGCCAAGAAACTGACCAATCTTAAGGGCATGCTCAACGCAAAGGCCTTCATTTGCCTTTCCTCTGAATCCATCTGTACCAAAATATTTCATTGTTATCCACCATTTCCCTGCACTTTATGCGCAGTTTATATTTTTCAGAAAATAATACTAAAACTATTTGTTCTCAAAATCCTCAACATACTGCCTGATAAGATTTACGGTACCATCAATACCAAGCTTGGCTGAATTGATTGAGAGGTCATAGGAATCAGAATATCCCCATTTGCTTGTTGAATAATAATTGTAGTAGGATGCTCTCTGCTTATCCTTCTTCACAATCATATCCTTAGCCTTGTCAGGAGAAACATTATATTTTTCTGAAATTCTTTTAATCCTTGAATCCATGTCAGCATGGATAAAAAGTCTTATGACATTATCAAAATCAGCCAGCGCATAATCTGCACATCTGCCGACGATAACACAGGGGCCTTCGGATGCCAGCTTCTTAATTGAGTCAAACTGGGCCAGGAACACCTTGTGCGATATGGGCATATCTACGTAAGATGCAGCATTGTATCCGAAGGAATATGTATCCATTACCAGATTGTAGAGGAAGCTTGAGGTAGGTCTCTCATCGTGGTGCTCAAATACTTCCTCACAGAAACCTGAATCCTTAGCTGCCCTTGCAAGCAGTTCCTTATCATAGCAGGTGATTCCAAAGCTATCAGCAAGCTTCTCACCGATCTCTCTTCCTGCACTTCCAAACTCACGACCAATCGTAATAATAGTATTCATAGACTACCTCCTATAAGGCTTATTTAAGCTCCTCAATATCAAGGTTCTTACCATCCTTCCAGATTCTCTCCAGATTGTAGAAAAGTCTGTTCTCCTTATCAAATACATGGATGATGACATCGCCGTAGTCCATCAGAACCCAGTTTGCATTCTGATAGCCTTCTGTCTGCCTGAGTGTTGCTCCGGCGCGGCCAAGCTTCTCATCCACATTATCTATAAGTGCCTGTACCTGATTGGGGTTATTTCCGCTTGCAAGTACAAAATAGTCAGCCATCACTGACACCTCGCTGATGTCAATAACTCTGATGTCAATTCCCTTCTTGTCTTCAAGTGCCTCAACAGCAAGCACTGCAATTTCCTTACTTGTCATATTTTCTCCTCGATGCACATCATGGATAATCCGAAATGTGCTAATGCTTTATATTTCATTTGATGTCAGCAGCCTTGATTATAGTAATCAGCTGTGATTTGAGTCTTCTCATCCACAGGATTTCCTGTGCTCTCAAGATAAATCAGTGTATCGTTAAGAATCTTTCTAAGGCATGCCTCAAGATCGGCAAACGCAAGAACTCTTATCTCAGGAAGATTAGATGCCACATCCCTTCCAGGTTCCATGTAATCTGCGATAAAAATTATCTTCTCAAGCAGTGACATCCCGGGACGACCCGTGGTGTGGTTCCTTATGGCATTAAGTATATCCTCATCCACAATGCCAAATTCATCTGCACTTATGCAGGCTCCTACAGGTCCATGCAGAATAAAAGGATTCTCTTTCTCAAATTCTGATAATTTGATTTTATATTTTTTCCCAGCCTTAAGCATTCCTTCGTCGTCAAGGTTCTTGGCGATGTCATGAAGAAGGCCCGCCAGGTATGCCCGGTTCACATCCTCACCATATCTCATGGCAAGGCAGGCCGCGGTATTGGCTACTCCTAATGTATGTCTTAATCTGCTTTTTTTGAGGCGCTTTGAAAGCTCGTCCTCAAGAAGCGAAAAATACTTTTTAGGATTCTCATTATACAGCGCAATCTCTGGCTGTTTCTTTCCCATATTGTACTCCAGAATATCAGATTAGTTAATAAAAAGATTAATTAAATCCCATACAGTCCATTGGAAATAATATATTCAAGCACACCCTCTGGAACAAGTCCTGTAATGCTGACGTGCTTGCTGCAGTAGGTTCTTATGTCAGTTGAAGACAGATCGTAACGAGGCGCTTTAAGAAACTCAATTCTCGCACCGTACTCTGACCTGAGTTCATCTGCTGCACGCTCCATCTCTTCAATACAGGCGTCATCCCTTATTGCAACCAGCATTGTACACCCTGAAAAAATTACGTCTATGTCCTTCCATTTTTTTATGGAAAACAGAGTGTCTGCCCCGGTAATATAAAATAGTTCATCCTCAGGATTCTCCGAGCGCAGTTCAGTAATGGTGTCACAGGTATAACTGTTGCCAGGTCTCTTAACTTCCCTGTCATCGAGAATAAAATACTCTGTGTCCTCAATGGCAAGCTCTGTCATGCGGCAACGAATGCTGCTGTCAAGGACGCCTGTGCCGTTTTTAAGGTACGACACTCCACTGGGCATAAAGAGAACGAAATCAAGTTCATATTCCCTGTATGCGGCTTCTGCGAGCTTTATATGGCCATTGTGGATTGGATTAAAGGTTCCACCGAGGATTCCAACGCGCTTTCCCATGTGTACTCCTGTTACTTCGGAAGTTCAATTCCAGGATTCTGCGGGTCAGGCTTGTAAAGCACAATTTTTTTCCCGATAACCTGCACAACCTGAGATCTTGTTCTCTCAGCAATCGTCTGTGCAATTTCCTTAGGATCGTCTGCACAGTTTTTAAGCACAGATATCTTGATAAGTTCCCTTGCTACCAGCGCATCCTCAATGGCTGAAGTGAGCTCAGGTGTAACTGAATTCTTGCCAATCTGAAAAATCGGGTCCATCGTCATTGCAAGACCCTTCAGATATGATCTCTGTTTACTGGTCATTTCTATCCTCCATTTCACATTTCTTCTGTGAAAAAATATCCAAATCAAAAATTACAGTTTCAGAATATGGTCCCTCATGGGGAGTATCCTAAGCGGTGCGATTGAAAGCGAATCAACACCCATTTCAAGGAAGCTTGAAGTGAGCTGTTCATCATTTGCAAGCTCGCCACAGATGCCCACAGGCGTGTGGCATCGGTGTGCATTATCACATACAATCCTAATCATCCTGATAATTGCAGGATGATGGTAGTCACATATATCAGCAAGCTCCTTGTTATCCCTGTCAACGCCGAGTGTATACATGGTCAGGTCGTTGGTACCTATCGAGAGGAATGCCGAATGCTTGGCAAGCTCATCAGAAATCATTACGGACGCCGGAGTCTCCACCATAACTCCCACGGGAGTTTCCTTGCAGGGTATATCCTCAGAAATCAGCTCCCTGTAACACTCATCAATAATATTTTTAGCCTCCTGAAGTTCTCTTACTGCAGAAATCATAGGCAGAATAATTGAGATATTACCAAATGCAGATGCTCTGAGAATCGCCCTTATCTGCGTCTTAAACAGTTCAACATTCCTAAGGCATAGTCTGATGCCTCTGACTCCAAGAGCTGCATTTGATTCATCCTTTAGACCTATGTACGGCACATTATTATCGGTTCCAAGATCGACTGTCCTAATGGTCACGCCCTTATTGGGGAATGCCATTGCAAGCGATCTGTACTCGTAATATAGTTCTTCTTCAGTAGGTGCCATCACCCTGTTGAGATATGCCGATTCCGTTCTGTACAATCCGATTCCTTCACAGTCATTGGCTATTGCAGACTGAATATCCACGGTCTGTGATATATTGGCATAGAGATGAATCTGCCTTCCGTCTTTCGTAACACACTCACGACCCTTGAGTTCAAGAAGCTCCTGTTCCTTTGCAAGCGCTTCATCAATACGCTGGCTCATGTCATCCTTGGTCTCTTCATCAGGCGCAACATATATTACACGCCAGCTTCCATCAACACAGGCTTCTATGCCATCCCATTCATCATAAATCTCACATCCTAGAATTGTCGGGATGTTCATAGCCTTGGCAAGAATGGCCATATGTGAATTCATTGAAGACTTCTCAACAATAAGTCCCTTTATCCTGTCCTTATCAAGCTTTAGGAATTCAGCGCTTGTAAGCTGCCTTGCTGCAAGTATGCAGTTTTCCGGCAGATAAGCATCCGCTTCATCATAGCCTTCAAGACAGGTGATGAGCTTTTTGGTAAGTTCCTTTATGTCATTGCCCTTGGACTGAAGGTAGGAATCCTTGTGAGAACACAATAGGTCAACCAAAAAATCCCCAGCTCCCTGAACAGCATCCCTGACATTATTTTTCTGATTGAAAATTCTGCCGTAGATTGCATCCTCAAGCTGATGGTCATTAATCAGCATAAGAAGAGAGGCCGCCTCACCCTTGAATCGTCTCTGATAATCAAGTGAATGGTCATCTGCATTCTTCTCATTCGTAAGAAGCTCGACAACACGCTCCTTAGCCTTTAGATAGAGGTCAAACTCATGCTGGCAGTCATATCCACAGGATGTCCTGTCGCTTTCCGCTGCATTGTCCTTCTTCAGAAGCTTGATGCGTCCTATCGCAACATTTCCGAAGCCCTCTGTACCCTGAAAAATCTCCATATAACCCAATACCTCAAAATATTATTTATAGTAATCAAACTCAAAACCATACATTCGCACAGTATCCCCATCAACTATGCCAAGGCTTTCGAGTTCTTTAAGAATCCCATTATTCTTAAGGAAATCCTGGAAGAATTTGAATCCTCGCTCAGATTCCAGATTGGTGTAGCCGAGCATCTTCTCAATTCTCGGTCCCTCGACCACATATACACCATCATCTTCGTTGAATTCCACAGTATAAGGTTCATCCGACACAAATACATCCTCAGGGAAGAATTCCTGCTCAAAGGTGATTTTCTCCTTGGGAAGGTCCTTGAGAATTGAATTAACCTTATAGAGAAGCTCCTTCACTCCCTGACCTGTAACAGCCGATATAGGTAGTACTTCGATTCCCTTAGGCTCAAACTCAGCCTTAAGACGATCAATGGAGTCTTCCATTCCACTGCCCTCATAAATCGCATCAACCTTGTTGGCTGCAATTATCTGTGGTTTCTTTTCCATATCTGCATTATACTTCGAAAGCTCCTGGTTGATTGAATAAATATCCTCAACCGGGTCACGTCCCTCAGTACCTGCAGCATCAACGATATGGATGATTACCCTTGTTCTCTCAATATGGCGCAGGAATTCATGGCCAAGGCCAATGCCCTCGGATGCACCCTCAATAAGACCTGGAATGTCTGCAATTACAAAACCAGCACCTTCACCCAGGTCAACAACTCCAAGGTTGGGACTCAGTGTGGTAAAGTGGTAATTTGCAATCTTCGGCTTTGCATTTGTTGTTCTTGAAAGGAATGTCGACTTACCAACATTGGGATATCCCACAAGGCCTACATCGGCAATAACCTTAAGCTCAAGCAGGAGTTCAAGCTCCTTAGCGGGCTGTCCTGGCTGGGCATACTTAGGAGCCTGCATTGCTGCAGTTGCATAATGCTGGTTTCCATTTCCGCCTCTTCCGCCTTCAAGCAGGACAAGGCGCCTGTTATCGCCCGACATATCCGCAATAACCTTGCCAGACTGTGCTTCCTTGATAACAGTACCTTCAGGTACCTTGATTATTATATCATTTCCATCCTTGCCGTGACAGTTTTTCTTGCCGCCTTCTTCACCATTTTCAGCAGAATATTTTCTGACATGACGAAAATCAACCAGTGTATTAAGACCGTCATCAATGACAAAAATTACACTTCCGCCCTTTCCGCCATCGCCACCGTCTGGGCCACCGTTAGGAACGTATTTCTCACGTCTGAAGGATACATGTCCATCTCCGCCTTTTCCACTTTTAACAAATATCCTGGCTCTGTCTGCAAATGCCATCGTAATACTCCAACTCTACAGGTACTATGCACCTGATTCTAAAAAAAGGTCCAGACTATAAAAGCCCGGACCTTACCAAAATCTAATGGTTAAATTATCCTTCTACAGGATATACGGAAGCCTGCTTCTTGTCTCTTCCGACTCTCTCGAATCTGAGAACACCGTCAACAAGTGCAAACAGTGTATCATCACCACCACGGCCTACGTTGTTACCGGGATGGATCTTTGTTCCGCGCTGTCTGTATAAAATATTGCCGGCCTTAACAAACTGTCCGTCTGCTCTCTTGGCACCAAGTCTCTTTGACTCAGAGTCTCTACCGTTCTTAGTAGAACCAACTCCCTTTTTATGAGCAAAGAACTGAAGGTTCATATTCAGCATGATCTTGTCCTCCTTCTTAGGGTTACTATCTGACTACTTTAATGTATTCCCCGTAATTCTTCTGGGCTTCTTCAAGTCCGAGAAGCATTGATTCAAACAGAAGTCTGGTCTCATCACTAATCCCGGATGGAAACATACACTGTATGTCACCGTTCTCGGGGTCTGCCGAGACCTTAATATCATCCGCTGTAAACTTCTCAATGGAATTGATTGTATTGATAACAAGCATAGAAACCGCTGCGCACACGATATCGGCGCCCGGATCAGCATAACCGGCATGTCCTACACACCCAAAGCCTGCTATATTATCATCCTTATCCCTGTAGACATTTACGGAAATCATATCACTAATACTGATAAAACTACATTAAGCGTTGATTGCGTCAATCTTAACTTCTGTGTAAGCCTGTCTATGGCCGTTCTTCTTGTGATATCCAGTCTTTCTCTTGTACTTGTATACAATGACCTTCTTAGCCTTATCCTGAGCCTGAACGGTTCCGGATACTGTAGCGGATGCAACTGCATCACCTACAGCAAGCTCCTTATCACTAACAGCTAAAACATTGTCAAAAGTAACTGTAGAGCCAACCTCTGCGTCGAGCTTCTCAACACGGATTACATCTCCTTCAGAAACCTTGTACTGCTTTCCTCCTGTTGCAATAATGGCGTACATGTAGACACCTCCTTAATTAAAAACTCGCTACCTTCGGTCCTGCCATCATCATATAAATGGGCAGAGTTATAACCTCAATATGCGGCATACTCAAAAAGATTAGCATTATCTTTGTTGAATGTCAAGAATAAAATAATTCTTTTAACAAGAAAAAAATAGTTCTTTTAATGATGGCGAAATTTTCTTTCTGGTTATCTCCATAAGCCCCAGTGCAGTAATGTCAACAACCCTTGCGTAGCCTCCATCACGCCGGAATTCATCATTCATTATTCCAATGAGTTCGTTTCTTGATTCATCGGACTCTTCGTTTATGAAATCTATTATTATTATCCCCGAAAGGTTTCTCAGTCTGATCTGGCGCGCAGCTTCAAGTGCCGCCTCACGGTTGGTAAGGCTATAGAATTCCCCGGAATTTCTCTTCTTCTCAAACTTGCCGGAATTTACGTCAATGACATTGAGAGCTTCTGTCTGTTCAATGACAAGATAACCGCCGCTCTTAAGATACACCTTCTTGGCAAGCAGCTCCTGAACCCTTGTTTCAATGCTGTAGAGTGAATAGAGGGAAACCCTGTCATCCTCATACAGATTGACCTTGATATCCTGTCCGTCTGAATCACATTTTACAAAAGATAATATATCCTCATATATTTCCTTGTTTTCCGTGACTATCTCAAGTCCGTCTATTGCCAGGTGACTAATGAGTGCGTCAAGATACTGAGGCCTTGATTTATAGAGAACAGAGTACAGGGTTCTTTTCGGACCGTATTCATCAATGCTCCTAAGAGCACTGCAAAGCCCCTCGTACTCATCGGCTATCACATCACCAGGAAGCCCCTGCGCGCAGGTCCTGACAATAACTCCAGGACACTCCGACGAGGTAATCTTATCTGAAATAATGTTGTGTATCCTATCGCGTTCGCTTTTTGAGGTAATCTTTTTCGAAATACTGATGTGACTACTGCGGTCAAGCATTACGACCATATTTTTTCCACTAAGGGAAAGCTTCATGGTCACTGATGGCACCTTTGTCTTTATGGCATCCTCATGTACCATGACCGTCAGTTCATCCCCCTCGCGGGGAATTGCACCCGTGCATTCTGAAAATTTAAGAAAGCAGCTCTGGCCCTTTGCAATATCTACAAAGCAGGCATCCATGTGCTTTACGACCTTGGTTACCCTGGCGCGGTAGATGTTACCACGAAGGCAGCCGGCAGCGGGCGACACCTTAATGTCACACAGTCTCTTATCGTCAAACAGGAGTGATAGTATCTTATTATCTTTTTCCGTAATGACAAGCTTCATACTTAAATTGCAACCGGAATCTTTATCTGGGGACCGGCCTCGTAATCAATGAATTTCACATCATCAGGTGTAAAATCATAGAAATCCTTAACTTCTGGGTTAAGCCAGAACTTAGGCGCCGGATATGTAGGTCTTGAAATAAGCTCCTTTACAAGCTCTATATGTCTGTCGTAAATATGACAGTCGGCAATCACGTGAACAAGCTCGCCGGGAATCATGTCACACACCTGGGCAATCATGCAAAGAAGAACTGCGTACTGTACCACATTCCAGTTGTTGGCAGTCAGAACATCTGATGACCTCTGATTGAGGATTCCGTTGAGCACCAGCTTCCCTGTCTCCTTATCAGTCGTGACATTGAAGGTCATGCTGTATGCACAGGGGTACAGATTCATTTCTGAAAGGTCAGAATGAACATAAATATTAGTCATGATGCGGCGGCTGAAGGGGTTATTCTTAAGATCATAGATTACCCTGTCAACCTGGTCCATTTCGCCCTCTTTATACTTGTGCTTCACGCCGAGCTGATAACCGTAGGCCTTGCCGATTGAGCCATCCTCATCTGCCCAGGAATCCCAGATATGACTACTAAGCTCATTCACATTGTTCGATTTTTTCTGCCAGATCCACAGAATCTCATCCGTAGCACTCTTAAGTGCAGTCTTCCTGAAGGTGATGGCGGGGAACTCCTCACGAAGGTCGTATCTGTTGATCACACCGAACTTCTTTACCGTGTAGGCAAGCTCACCGTCCTCCCAGTGGGGACGCACCTTCTCGCCCTTGGTGTCAGTTCCGTTTGCGATGATATCCTCGCACATATTTTTGAAAATTATATCTGCTTTACTCATATTCCTAAAACTCCATACCGACATCTTCAAGCGTACGTCCGTTGCTCTCATACTGCTCAAGACGTACAATCTGATAACTAAAGGGTTCAAGTGACAGCCCGGCATGCTCAAACATGGCAGCTGTAACCATCTCAGGCCGTATATTCTCTGCAGAACCCGCATTAACTTTCATGAAAATCGAATTATCCTCAGCCCTTAATATATGCACTGACTTCTTAAGGTCAACTTCCTTGAAGCCCTTTTTGGTCTTCTTCTCAACAAGAATCTCATCCCTTCCATAGAAGTCGGCGGTTATATCTGTCAGACTCTTTGCGGAAAAAATATCCATGTCAGAGAAAATCACCCTGTAGTCTGCCATGGCAACCGAGGCCATTCCGTTTCCAGCCTCGAGGGGCAGACGCCTTGCTGAAACGATATGTATTCCCTCCACACTCTGTGCATTAAGTGCGTTAACCAT
>DCHL01000034.1:0-6339 GCA_002317595.1 Lachnospiraceae bacterium UBA1753
CAAAGCAGATCGTCGATGCTTTTAGGAAAAGCGGTAAAAGTATACGCGAGCTTATGATTTTCCTGGAAGGCTAAAATACCTGCCCCACAAGGGGCGAGGATAGCTTTAGTGCAACTTTTATGAAAAGTTGACGTTAATTAAATCATCTCCACCTATGCCAGTGTACTCTACTTGAATTTCTACTTTTCTTTTTGATAAATAATCTTGAATAATGTCATATTCTTGATCTATGGTAGCCTGAATATCTTTTGCAGATACCTGACCAGAAGAAGACATAATGCTATCAATTAACGGCATCTTAGATGGATCTTTTAATGTTGCCATTAATCTTGACAATTCTAAAACTGTGTTATCATCTTGTACTGTTAATGTTGATTCATTGACATCTTCTTCATCTTTACCTGTGTGAATTTCTACTTGGTCTGTAAGATATATATGACTTCTTGTAAAATCGTCATCTTCACCTTTATAAGCAGAAATTTGAGAAGTATACAGTCCATTCGGAAAATCGTTTTGAGTAGCAATAGGTTCTAATACATATTCATCATATGGATTTGTTTTATAAACAAAGATACCTGAATCAATAACTATAATCTCGCAATTAAGATATTTTTTTCTTTCCTCAACAGATAGAGCATACCATTCATTTAAATTGTTAAGAATTAATTGGTTATCAACGGAGCTACCGCCACCGCCATGCTCGTCAACATATTCTTTAGTTGCGAGTTCGATGTCTCTTGCCCATACACGCATCTCTCTATCTTCAGTTTGATGCTCTGCGGCTCCAATTATGGTATGAAATCCTAATGCATTTGTACTAATAAGGTTTTTGATAGTTCTTGTAGCTGCATCATACTTAAAATATGGTAAAGTAAAATCTTCATCCAAAGAGTATTCTACGCCTTTTTCAACGGCTTTAGTACATAATGGATTAATCACCGTAGAACCATTTGCAGGCACACTATATCGATAAGTAGGTTGGTATATACTCTCTATTTCAAAACTATAAGGTTGTTTTGCATAAATTATTATATTATAAACAGTAATATTAGTTCCGTTTTCATTTTTCGAACTATTTGCTTGCACATTTGCACAAGGTAACGTTGCTGTTTTTAAATTCTCAGTTGAACCATCATATCCATAATAAAATGTATCCTTATATGGATCTGGTCTCTTAATCCAATCACTTGATGGGGAAGTATAATCCAAATCAATAATAGAGCCATCAGACATACGCATGATAAAATGTTCATTTCTCGAAAGAGAAAAACTAATTTGGAATCTACTATTTGTCATATCGTGATACCACAAGCTACTCATATCTGTAGTTGTAATATCCTTATGTGCAGTAACATAAACATTAAGCTCTGGTGGATTTGGCAAATCTGATTCGCCATCTACCTCGACTACTGCGCCGCCGCCTGTTTCGAAGAGGCGGAAACGACCTGTCTTAGCATCTTTGTCATTGTCTTTTTTATATATGTATAACTGCCCATCATCAGTACATGTTGCCATATATGTTTCGGGCATTGTATTGTCGTTAATATTCAACATCTGCTCTTTAGATAAAACGAGTCTTTCATCTATTGGCAAATTTGTTTGAACGTTAAAACTTGTAGCTACATTAATAGCCATAATGTTTCTCCTTTCTTTTTATGAGTAGAAGAGAGGAGAGAGGAGATCGCTCCCCTCTCTCTATATATATTAGAATATAAATCTGTATTCAAATCCGCTCGATGTAAGTGGTGTCTTACCAACATATACATTATAAGATGTGCCACCAACATTAGCTGTCTGCTTATCAAATGAAGCAACAGCTGGCTAACATTCAGTGAGAAACAGGCGATTAGTGAAGAGAACGCCAGGAAGGCCCAGGGCATTGCCGATGCAGAGCGCGCAAGGCTTTATTCAGAAGACGGAATGCCTACGGGAGCCCCGGGAGACGTCGCTGGAGAGGAAAATGCGGATGGAGAGGAAGAGAAGTCTGCCTACAGGGCGGTTCTGCAGACCGGACTGTTGATTCTTCTGCTAATTGCAGCATTTGTAACCATATTTTTTGCCATAGAAAGGCACCTTCGCCGGGGGCGGTATGAAAAACTCAGTGACACAGACAAGGCGCTGTTTCTGTGTAGGCGTAACATGAAGATACTCAGGATGCTTGGCCAGGGAATTGATGAGGCCGGAAGCGAGACCCTCGAGGAATACAGGGCGAGAGTTGGTGGTCTGTACGAACTTGGATTCATAGATGTATTCGAGTTAATGCTGTATGCAAAAAGGGAACCTGACAGCACTGAAATAGAAAAGATAGACAGCGCCGGCCGTGCCTTAATGGACAGACTCAAAGCGGAGAGAAGATTCATGTACATACTGTACGTCTTTTCTGGAGGATGAGAAACTTCTTCGTGAATCAGTTGATTTCATAATGTTGTATTATGGTATATAATGGAAAAAAGTATAGATAAAAACTGTTGATTTCTGATTTCAATCTTGAGTGATGGAGGAATGATATGCAGCAGGGACTGACGATAGTTATTCCACTTATTATATTTAGTATATTGGATCTGGTAATCCTGATAAATGCGCTGCGAAACAGGGTGGACACAGGAATGAAGACGATGTTTTTCCTTTTTGCGGGTTGTGTCACACTGCAGCAGATTTGTGCAGCGTTTTCCTATGCCGGACTGGAAGGGATTATAATCCTGCCGCGTTCGCTTGTGTGCATCAATCTTGTGTGTGGTTCGGTAATGATGTCCGCTTCCGCACATTTCTGGTATGAGTGTCTGGTTTCGACACTTTCGCATAAGACGGATGACGTTCATGTTTTCCATTACGCCAGGGGAATTCCAGTAATGATATACGCACTCGTCTGTGCAGCTTCCCAGGGAACACACTGGATATACTACGTTGATGAGACGGCAACAATACAGGTGGGTCCACTTGCCGGCCTGCAGTTAGTGTGTCCGATACTTTATGTTATCGCAGCCATTCCGGTTGTATTGAAGGAGAAGAAGGAATCAGACAGAATCATTATTTCAAGGACTGTCCGCAACTTCATCATTTTCGTTATTCCGGCAATGGTTGGAACAATTATTCATTTTACTTTGTTCAGGGGAGGCTATTCACAGATAGGAATAAGCGTTGGACTTGTGCTTATGTATCTTGAGCAGTATATGGAAGTCGTGAACGAATCCAAGCGTCTTAAAAGCGTGGAGAACCTCAATCTCATACTCGAGGAGAACCAGGAGAAGCTTCAGACCAGGCTTAATATCATCAATTCCATGAGTACTGTTTATTTTGCTTCGTATTATATCAACGTTAAGGAAGATACATATATTGAATTATCTTCAATTGATAATGTCCGCAAGGAGGTAAACAGTATTGGAAAGGCTCAGGAAACTCTGAATTTTGCCGCCGAGAGACTTGTACAGCCTGAGTATACGGCGTTGATGAAAGAGTTCTGGGACCTGTCCACAATTAATGACAGGCTTCGTGAAAAAAGTGTTGTTTCCATTGAGTATATTGGTGCAACAACCGGATGGAGCATGGCGCTGCTCATTGCCGGGGACAGGGATGAGGATGGAAACCTGAATCATATTTTTTACGCGGCAAGAACAATTCATGATGAGAAGGCACGTGAGATGGAGCAGACTAAGAAGCTGGCTCAGGCAAGGCATGAGGCGGAGGCTGCAAATGCCGCCAAGACGACGTTCCTGTTCAATATGTCTCATGATATTAGGACTCCGATGAACGCAATTCTGGGATATCTCGAACTGATTACCAGAGATTTCGATGATAAGGAGAAGTGCAGGGAATATGTGGGAAAAATGAAAAAGTCAAGCGACTTCCTGCTTTCACTTATAAATAACGTTCTTGAGATGGCGAGGATTGAGAGCGGGCAGTATGAGGTTGACGAGATTGTTGAGGCAGTTGGCAATGTCACCCAGGAGATAAGGACCGTATTCGAGAAACGGATGAAGGAAAAAAATATTGCCTTCACCTACAGCATTGATGCACATACAGAATACATATACATTGATGCTGTCAAGGTAAATGAGGTATTTCTGAATATTGTTTCAAATGCTGTCAAGTATACGCCTGCTGGTGGGAAGATTGATATCTCAATACGGGAACTCCCATCGTGTCGTGAAGGATATGTGGTATTCCAGACTAAGATTTCTGATACGGGAATCGGAATGTCAAAGGAATTTCTGCCACACATTTTCGATGAATTCTCACGTGAGAAGACGGTAACGGAGGATAAGATTGAAGGAACCGGTCTAGGTATGCCGATTGTCAAGAAGTTTGTTGAACTTCTGGGCGGTACGATTTCTGTTGAGAGTGAACTTGGAGAGGGAACCACCTTTACTATTACGCTTCCACACAGAATTGCAGATGAACGTAATCTGCAGGTCGCTGAGACTGCTGAAGTCGAATATGATGTCTTTATGGGAAAGAGGATTCTACTTGCTGAGGACAATGATATTAATGCTGAAATAGCGACTGAGATTCTGATTGATGCGGGCTTTGAAGTGGAACGGGCTGTTGATGGAGCGGTATGTACGGATATGCTGCAGCAGGCGGAGGCAGGCTACTACGATCTGATTCTCATGGATATCCAGATGCCCAATATGGATGGGTATGAGGCTACACAGCTTATACGTCAGCTTGAGGATAGGAGCAGGCGATATATTCCGATTGTGGCCATGACGGCAAACGCTTTTGAGGAGGATAGGCAGCATGCCCTTGAAATCGGAATGAATGCACATCTCGGCAAGCCAATTAAGATTGATGAGATGATGCATACTCTGGCAGATATTCTGGGAAAGAAACGGTGATGTTGCATTTGTAACTGAGTGAGATGTTTGTTATAATGAAATATCTTATTTTGCGCGCAGCAGGTTGCGAAACGGCCTGCGTGAATTATATCTAATTACTATTTCAATTTATGAAAGGACGAGAAGAACATGACAAAGATTAGAAGAGCAGTTGCTATCGTTGCAGTTGCAGCACTCACAGCAGTAGCAGTATTCCCTGTATTTGCAGCATCTGCCAATTACACGGGTTGGAGTATGGAGGCTGGTCGCCCCGTATATTATGAGAATGGCGCTAAGGTTACAGACAGCTGGGTTTCATACGGCGATGTATACTACTATGTTGGATCTGATGGACAGGTTATTCCTGAGAGAGTTGTTGCCAAGGGTGCAGCCGCTGAGGTTGGAATTGTTGCCAAGGAGGCAGCAACAGCTGTTCAGTACGATGTGACGGGTAATACACAGGCAGATGCTCCTGCAGCTACACCTGCTACAACCTACACAACTCAGATGACAGACTATGACGCATTTAAGACTCTTCATCCCGATGTTGTTGCCGCTTACGGTGCTGACGAGGCTGGCCTTAAGAATTACTATCTTGCAACCTATGGTGGTGTTGATTCTGCTGCTAACCGTCATTACCTTGATTGCATCGCAAGATATGAGTACAGCCTCTACAACACACATCACTATACAGCATACTTTGAGAACCAGTTTGATGGAACACACAAGGCATACTGCGTATGCGGTGAGTGGATTATCGAAGGCTGCAGCATGGACGGCGAGAGAAATGATGGAAAGCATCGCTATGTAAAGTGTACTCGCTGTGGATACCAGGAGAGATAATCCAAGGCGAACAGAATGTGTTTTGACCGTACGAGCTATTCCATCGCATAGTTTTGGAGATTTTATTCATGAATATTTTATTCCTGTTCCAGAGGTTTTCGTTCAGTTCATCAACGATATACCTTGATCTGGTGGAGGAATGCGTCAGAAGGGGACATGGTGTCTGTGTGGCAGCGGGAACTTCCGAGGATGTGGACTCGTCCACACTCGTTAGTGAACATGGCTGCCGTGTGGCCTATGTCCCCCTTCCTGACCAGTTCCACGCTGGTAAAATCAAAAAGGGAATGGTCCAGCTCCTTATTGAACCAATTTTCCTGGCAAAAATTAAACAGCTTCTCTGGAACGAGAAGTTCGATCTGATTGTTTACCCGACACCTCCAATTACTCTGGCAGGTGTTGTTGGTGCGCTTAAGAAGCACTACGGCGCGGCTACATATCTGATGCTCAAGGATATTTTTCCACAGAATGCAGTTGACCTTAAGATGATGGGGGCATCGTCGCCAATCTACAAGTACTTCCGGCGCGTGGAGAAAAAACTGTACCGCGTATCTGACAGGATTGGATGCATGTCGCCTGCCAATGTTGAGTATGTGAGGATGCACAATCCCGAAACTGCGGGGCGTCTTGAACTGTTTCCCAATACGGTGAGGATTGTGGAGAGAGATGCTGCAGGTGCGGGTGA
>DCHL01000034.1:6410-7667 GCA_002317595.1 Lachnospiraceae bacterium UBA1753
GTGATGTGGAGAGGGTTCGGTTTGTCTTTGGCGGCAATCTTGGAAAACCCCAGGCGGTTGACTTCCTGCTTGAGGGAATCATGCAGCTGTCTTCAGATGAGACAAGGGCAGAGTTTCTCATTATCGGTGATGGAACTGAGGCGGCAAGGGTTGAGGCGTTTGTGAATTCAAACGCCCTTGATAATTGCAGGTATTTTAAGGCTCTTCCCAGGGATGAGTACGAGGCGCTGCTTGAGCAGCAGGATGTTGGAATCATCTCGCTGAGCCCTGATTTCACAATACCGAACTTCCCGTCAAGAATTCTCTCATACATGCAGATGGCAAAGCCTGTGCTTGTAGTGACCGATCGGGTCAGTGACATGGGTTCCATAGTCACAGAGGAAGCAAAATGCGGATATTTCACGCCTTCTGATGATTTGGAGGGCTTTGTCAGAACGGTGAAACAGATTGTCGCTGAGAGAAGCTTACTTACTCAGAAGGGCATAAACGGCCGAAAGTATCTTGAGGAATTCTACAATGTCGGCAGGTCTGTGGACATACTCTGCGGGGAGGAGTCGCATGGTTAAGAAAATTATGAGGGACAGGTTCTTCCTTGCCCAGAAGGCTGAACCCGCAACGGAGGCAGATAAACAGGTTGTCATTGACCTTCTTGATACTCTGCGTGCCAATTCTGAACGATGTGTAGGAATGGCTGCCAATATGATTGGTGTGAAGAAGGCGATAATCGTTGTAGCGGCAGGTCCCTTCCAGTTTGCAATGATAAATCCTGTCATCACCAAGAAGTCCGGGGAGTTTGAGACTGAGGAGGGCTGCCTGTCACTGGATGGAGTGAGGCCCTGCGTGAGATACCAGGAAATTGAGGTTGATTACCTTGATGAGAATTTCAAACTAAAGCATGGCAAGTATTCTGGCTGGACTGCCCAGATTATCCAGCACGAGGTGGACCATGTGAATGGTATTGTGATTTAGGGATGATAGTATCGAGATGATAGTATCGAGATGATAGTATTGAGATTATAGTATTGAGATTATGGTTTTGTGATATCAATTTGTGATGTTGATTTGGGAGATCGGTCGTTATGTACCTTGTGTCGGTATATTTTGATGACAAGTCAAACAGAATACTGAAGCGGCACATTGACATGATTGCGGAGCGGACGGGAAACCGTTTCATGGTGGACAATCATGTACCGCCGCATATGACGATATCCTCTATTGAAGCCCGCAGCGCTGATATTCTCGTACCCGCTTTTGAAA
>DCHL01000090.1:0-6116 GCA_002317595.1 Lachnospiraceae bacterium UBA1753
CTACAGTAACACTTAGAGGAATCGGAGCAAACGGATTTGACGGTTACAAGACCGTGGAATTTAGGATAGTAAAGAAGGACCTCAAATGGTGGGAGAAGATAATGAATCTCCTGTAATAGCCGAACGCTGTATGCTCAAGGTATTGCATAATTAAGGGTTTACCTAATAAAGGTATTGACTGGTCAAGGGGCTGAAACCCCAAAGTTAAAATAAACTGATAATTCGAGGCCTGCCGCCCCTTGGTCAGATGAGACCTAGGAGGCAGACCTCGTTTTTGTTGGTTTCTTATGTGCTTTCTTATGAGGTTTCTTATGTGCATTTCATCTATGTGTCTCTTTCGCACATACCGCCGCACTTCAAATAGTTAACGCAGCGTTTCAAAAGCATCCCACCTCCGCGCTTCAATAAGTAAGCACCAACAGCTGGGTGTTTTATTTTTTCCCAAAATATAGTACAATGTCTTGATAGACTGTTTAGATATTAAAATAGGAAAAGTGTAGGGTTTGACCTGCGGATTTTCCTACACAGAGGTACTGATGTTATTTAACTCACTTGCATTCGGAATATTTCTTCCGATCGTATTTATTTTATATTGGACAATTCCGCATAAGTGGAGATGGCTTGTGCTGCTCGTTGCCAGTTATTACTTCTATATGAGCTGGAATCCGAAGTATGTGTTGCTGATTCTGCTGACCACAGCGGTTTCCTATGCCTGTGGAATCCTCGTGGAGAAGGAGATGACGGAGGGCGGCTCCAGGAGCAGGGCGAAGGCATATATTGCAGCTGCGCTGATTGTGTCTCTGGGTGTGCTTTTCTTTTTCAAGTACTTCAACTTCATGAGCGAGTCTGTGTGCGCGGTTCTGTCTGCAGTGGCCATTCCGCTTAACCCGATTACGCTTAAGCTTATCCTGCCGGTAGGAATCTCATTCTACACCTTCCAGTCCTTGAGCTATGTAATCGACGTGTATCGCGGTGAGGTTGAGGCGCAGAAGAACTTTGGAAAGTATGCGCTGTTCATTTCCTTCTTCCCACAGCTCGTTGCAGGACCCATTGAGCGTACAAAGAATCTGATGCCTCAGCTATTTGAGGACAGACCCTTTGATGAGGAGAAGGCAGTGCTTGGTCTCAGGCTCATGCTCATCGGCTTTATCAAGAAGCTTGTGCTCTCGGATGCAATCGGCAGGTATGTTGACGTTGTATATGATGACGTTCATTCCTATTTCGGTTTGACCTTCATTATTGCGACCATCCTGTTTACCTTCCAGATTTACTGTGATTTCTCAGGATATTCTGACATTGCAATCGGAACGGCGAGGCTATTAAATGTCGATCTAATGACCAACTTCAAGAGCCCGTACCTGGCGAAGTCAATCAAGGAATTCTGGGGCAGATGGCATATCTCCCTTTCAACCTGGTTCAGGGATTACGTGTACATTCCCCTCGGTGGAAGCCGCGTGTCAAAGGGAAGGCATATTTTCAACACAGTATTCACCATGCTGGTATCAGGACTCTGGCACGGAGCCAACTGGACCTTCGTAATCTGGGGCGGACTGCACGGAGTATACCAGGTTATCGAGCGTTTACTAAAGAACGGACGCCTGAAAAAAATATTTGATGCTGCTCCTTCGTATAATGAAAAGGGAAGCCTGACCGTGAAGTCTAGGCTCTATTTCATCGGTCAGACTATTGTGACCTTTGCGATGGTAAGCTTTGCGTGGATATTTTTTAGGGCTGATTCCATGAGCGATGCAATTTTTGTGGTTACACATCTTCACAATGGTGTGATTCACTTTCCGAATGCATTCCTCAAGATGATGATAGACATGGGCTTCAATAATTTTTCCATCACGAAGATGGCACTTGGACTTGTCGCCCTTATGGTGTACGACTATTTCAGCCAGAAGCGCGATCTTCTTAAGGATTTCGGGCGCCTGCCGTTGGTGGTCAGATGGCTTGTTTATACCGGACTCGTGTGCATGATCATCGTGCTTAAGCTTCACGGCGGTACTACCCAGTCCTTCATATACTTCCAGTTCTAGCCTGGAGAAAAGTATTTCAGTTCTAGGTTTAAGAAAGGTATTTCCAGTTCTAGCCTGGAGAAAATAGTTTAGAGAAACGTGGACAATGATGAAAAAATTTGTGATTAAATGCGCGGCTTTCTTCGGAATAATCTTCCTGATTTTCGTGCCCTTTGCAATGCTGCTGGACCCCTACAATGTGTTCCATGCGCAGAAGCTTGTGGACAACGGAGTAGAGCCTAACAAAAACTACATAAAGCCTCTGAATGTCATCAAGCATATGGATAATTATGACTCCCTGCTTTTCGGATCTTCGCGCGTGGGATTTCTCGACGTGGAGAGGATGAATGACGGCGTTTATTATGACATGATGGCGTCTGAAGGCCTTCCTGCAGAGCATGTTTCAATACTTAAGTCGCTGATTAAGAGGGGATTCATCCCTAAGAATGTGATTGTAGGAGTTGATGATATCAGCTACTTTGTTGACCCCGCAAGCCACGACAATATTTTATACAGGAAGATGTTCCCCTGGGATGGGACTCCAACGGAGAAACTGGGATTCTTCCTTCGGTATATGGACCCGATTACCAACATCCAGTCCCTGGAGACAATCTCGGACCATAACATCTCTGACAAGGGCTGGAGCGACAGGCTTCTTACGACAGGAACGGAAAATCTTGATATCAAGGCTGAGTTTAATCCTGATAACCTGAAGCCTTATTGGGCAGATTATTACATGCCCCGCCCAGAGGTCTTTGACGACCTCAGGGAGCTCAAGGAACTCTGTCAGGAGTATGACATTAAGCTCACTGTGTTTACGAACCCCGTGTTCGGATATACATATATGAAGGATATCCAGAACGGATACCTGGTGTTCCTTAAGGAGCTGGCTGATATTACTGATTACTACAACTTCAGCGGCTTCAATGACATGACGCTGGACACCGCCAATTATTATGAGAACAGCCATTACACAAGGGCAATCGGCGACAAGATGATAGGCGTCATGTTCTACGGCGAGAACGATAAGCGCCTTCTGTCACAGGGCTTCGGCTACCATGTGACAAGTGAAAATGTTGATGAACTCATGGAGATACTTGAGAGTCAGGCGATTAATTTTGACATCGAAATCAATACCTATGCTGATACACTTAATAAGTCTGATAACGAAGAGGCAGATGAATAATGTTTAAGAAGTTTGATGCTGAGAAAAAATATGTGCGCATACTCGCGGCTGTTCTTGCGGCGACGGTAATACTGTCGGAGTCTGGAATGGCGATGGCTGCTGAGAATTCATCAAGGGCGGCAACCAGAAAGGCGCTTGACGAACTGAATGAGTCAGGCAGTGAGTCCGTCTCTGTAAATGACCTTGAAATCGGGTTTGAGATGGAGATGCCTGAGGATGTCATCATGGTTGACCCTGTGGGAGTCAGTGAAAACGCTCTTGCTTCTGAGGATGAGAATGCAACAGGTTATGACGATGAGGACGATGATGACGATGATGACGAGGACGACGAAGAGCGTGAATTCGTGGAGTATGACGGGGATGCAATTGCCTCTGAACTTGAGGAATCAGTGAATGACCCCTCTGTATTTTTTGCAACGCCGGTAATCATATCTGGTAAGCCTGCGGTGAAGATTGCCTGGAATATAAAGGGTGGCAAGGAATACACGGTCGACAGAATCGATGCTGATGGAAGCGTTGAACATCTTGAGGTGCGTATCACCAAGAAGGTAATCTATGACAAAGAGGTATGGGATGAGGCCGAGAATTGTGCAATTTACAGGCTCCGCGCTACTCTGAAGACCGGCGAGATGCTTGAGTATGTGACCATTCCCACGGCACAGATCCTTGATGGTCAGACGGGTTCGAGGGAGGATACCATTGACATCGTATTTACGAGGTCGCACGGTCCCTTCAAATATATTATTGAACGCTCTTACGACAAGGATTTCGATTCGGTGACAGGTTTTGATGTGTACGATGAGAATGTGACAGAGGATGGGGATGGAGTTATGGGCAAGTCGAAGACACTCTATGGAAGACCTGCCCTGTCCTTTAAGGATACAGACAGCGATCTCCAGGATCACTCTACCCACTATTACAGGGTGACGCCCACAATCTGTCTGGATGAACTTGAGGGAATCTACGGAGCGACATCAAAGTCAAAGAAGATTACGGACAGTCTCTTTGCGGCACCTGTAATTAAGGCAATTAAGAATGATGACGATGAACACACCCTGTGCTATAAGCATGGATATTTTCTCATCTACTTCCCGGACGCGGACACAGATGAAGAGGATGCCAAGCTCGTAATTGAGAGGGCAACTGGAACGACGAAGAAGTATAAGACAATAAAAAGTATTCCGATTGAGGATCTTGAAACCTATGAGGACGAGGACAGCGGAATTGAGATGTTCAAGATAGATTATGACAAGTTCTATCCTGAGACAACGTATTATTACAGGGCAAAGCTGATGATCGGAAAGAAGAGCGGAGCCTACAGCCAGCCGAAGGAAGTGACCTGTCATTTTGCTCCTATCGATATTGTTGACAGTGGTGAGAAAACCGCAAGCAGTGTGTTTATCACCTGGCTGTCAGATGACTGTGCGACGAAGTATTATATCTACCGTTCAAAGGATACCTGGGATAACAAGGCGGATGCAATCGCCGAAGGTTCAAAGTATCCGAAAAACAGATTCACCAAGATTGCTACTGTGAAAAATAAGACGGCCCGTTCTGAGGATGAGATTACATTCACTGACCGTAAGGCTCAGCAGATAGGCGTGTACCATGCATACAGGGTGATTCCTGCCAATAAGAAAATGGCTGCCTTTACCTTCTGTGATGATGATAACTTTGTTGCATGTAAGGCATATCCTGATTCCCCTAAGTCTGTGGACTTTGAGTCAGACGGCCTCTCAAGAATGGTGGTAAAGTGGAATAAGGTATCCGGTGCGGTGGCCTACCGTGTGGACAGAACAGACTGTCTTGATGTCGACGGCCAGCCTATCTGGGAAGATATTGATGGCGTTGAGTACAAATCATGGGAGTTTGGAAAGAACGATGTATATTCCAGGGAGACTTCAACTGGATTCAAGACCTATAAGCCCTTTGTCGAGGCCAAGCTCGATCAGTTTGTCGGAGATGGCGAGTATGATGTTGAGCAGAGTAAGCATTATTACTACCGGGTTCTTGCGGCGGTTAAGGAAAATGGAGTGGTTACATGGACGACAGACACTGATTCGTACCTGACGGCAGCAACCCAGCCGAAGACTGTAAAAAATCTTAAGCTTGGGATCGGAACCAATACGACAGACTTTGACTATAACTACCCGCTGGTTTCATTCACGCTTGAGGATGATTGGAAGGATATTGAGTCAATTCAGGTTGGATTTTCTTCAAAGAGAGGAAGCAGATTAAAGGAGTATGAGAAGCACCTGTTCTCCATCACTCCAGCAGAGGGAACCCATGCGTATGGTCTGAATACAAAGATTGTCCGTGGCTCGAGATATTTTATGGCTGTAAGAACCGTCCACGAGAATGAAGATGGCGAGGAAGTATATGGTAAGTGGGTTGAGCAGAAGCTTGTCCTTCCTACAGAAATCAAGATATATCCTGAAGGTCACGACGAGACATACACCACATCCACAGCAGAGCCATACATCATTTATGCAGGCAATAAGAAGACGGTATATATCAAGTATTATCCTGATGATACTACATATTACGACCTGAATCCCGTTAAGCCGGTTCTGTCTAGCACAACCTACTTTGCGGTGAGCAACAAGACCTATCCGTCCAAGAAGAATAACGGAATCTACTACTTCAATATTGAAGCGAGAAGTTCTTCTTCATATTACTCCGGCTCTGCCACTCTCACTGTCACAGCAAAGAATCTGAAGCGTGACGGGGATGACCAGAATAAGCTTGTTAGGAAGATGTACCTTGCATACCGCAGAAGTACAAGCAGCAGTAGTTCAAGGAGTTCAAGCCGCAGGACATCGTCCAGCAGAAGGTATTATTAGTGCTCCAGGCAGTAGTTGGAGTGTGACATTAGATTGCAATAGAATAATTACCTGTTGGCAGGGCCGGCA
>DCHL01000090.1:6146-6749 GCA_002317595.1 Lachnospiraceae bacterium UBA1753
CGTCCGGGCCTGTTTTTGCGGTTTCTGCTTGCTTCTGCTTCCTGCTTATGGTTCTTGCTTGCTCTAACTCTTTGTTTGCGCGCTGTGTATTGGCTGATGGCAGTCATCTCGCTATAGCCAATACAAGAAGCTTCTTGGGTGTATTGGCTAAGAGCGNNTAAGAGCGAAAATGCTGATTAAGCCAATATAAGAAATTTATTGGGTGTATTGGCTGACAACGAGTAATTCTCTATAGCCAATACTAGATGTTTCTTGGATGGTTCTAAATGATATAGGCTGCTGAGTGAAAAAGAGTTCAAGCCGATACAAGAAGTTTCCTGGGTGTATTGGCTAAGAGCGAAAATGCTGATTAAGCCAATACAAGAAATTTCCTGTGTGTATCGGCTGATGACGGGAAATCCGCTTTAGCCAATACAAGATGTATTCTTGCTGGTTCTAAATGATATAGGCTACTGCGAGAAATAAGCGATAGCCGATACGATTCGAGAAGAACGAGGAAGAAACGAGAAGAACGAGGAAGAAGCAAGAAGAACAAGGAAGATTCGAGAAGAACGAGGAAGAAACGAGAAGAACGAGGAAGAAGCAAGAAGAACGAGGAAGAAG
>DCHL01000090.1:6855-7544 GCA_002317595.1 Lachnospiraceae bacterium UBA1753
AAAATACCCCTTGATATTTTTTCATGAAATGATTATTATAAGTCTATTCTTACAGCTAATTTGATGAAGGTCATTTTGGCTGTGTCTGATGATGGTACGGCATTCCGCTGTATCTTTTTTCACATTAATTGAATAACGAGCGACAGGTAATGATGTGCGTTTGCAATTTGATACAGAGGCACAAGTGACTTTGTCGTGCGCTGTTCCATTCTGATTACAGGAGGTAAAATGGATCGACTAAAAGAAGAAATCGAGGCGAGAAAGCAGAAATTGAGGATGATAGTAATGGCGGCTAACAAGACGCTGGAGCATGCTGTTGAGGGGCATCTTGAAGTGATTAAGCCGAGAAAGACGTATGGGTATGTGCTTGCAAAGCGTGAGAATGGCAAGCATGTAAGAGTGTATATCAAGAAGGCTGATGAGGGAATCGCCAGGAAGATAGCTCAGCGAGATTATGCACTGACCATGCGCCGGCGAGCAGAGAGTGAGATTGAGAAACTGATTGAATATGAGAAGGCATATGGGGAGGTTTGCATCGATAATGTATATGAGAACCTTCATCCGGGACGGAAACTCTTAGTCAAGCCATATGCTATTTCTGATGATGAATACGCGAAGATTTGGCAGAACGTAGAAAATCCACAGGAGAATACTATTCCAAAGGTTAATGAGTTCCTTACGGAACGGGG
>DCHL01000033.1:0-447 GCA_002317595.1 Lachnospiraceae bacterium UBA1753
GTGAGAAATGGTAAGCAGTCAACAATAGGATACCAGCCTGAAGTGTGGAAGGGCTGGAGCTGATTGGGAGTTAATTCGCCTCGGCGTTATGATTGGTCACAAAATGTCACGAAAGCGAAAAACGCAAAAAGATACATAATATAGAAGGACTATAAGTATTTGGAAAACTGGAAGGAGTAGGTGAGACAAAATGGAATCAATTTCAAGAGAAAAAGCACTCGAATTACTTAAGAAGTACAACAACGACCCGTTCCATCTTCAGCACGCATACACTGTTGAGGCTGTGATGAAGTGGTTTGCAAATGAGCAGGGATATTCAGAGGATGCCCAGTACTGGGGGATTGTCGGCCTGCTTCATGACATTGACTTTGAGCAGTACCCCGAGGAGCACTGCCTCAAGGCGCCGGAGCTCCTTCGCGAGGGCGGAGTGTCAGAGGATATCATCCA
>DCHL01000033.1:527-1901 GCA_002317595.1 Lachnospiraceae bacterium UBA1753
TCCACGAGATGGAAAAAATACTTTTTGCCGCTGATGAGCTTACCGGTCTCATCTGGTCCGCTTCACTTATGCGCCCATCTAAGAGCACCAAGGATATGGAACTTAAGTCTCTGAAGAAAAAATATAAGTCTTCAGGCTTTGCCGCAGGATGCTCTCGTGAAGTAATCGCAAGAGGTGCCGAGCAGCTTGGCTGGGAGCTTGATGAGCTGCTCGACAAGACACTTAAGGCAATGGCTGCAACAGAGGACGAAGTCAAAGCACAGATTGAGGCGTAACTCCAAGACGCTGAATGCTGTGTGAACCTATAGAAAAGAAGAATTTTGACGGGAAGAATGAGTGGCCATGAAGATAATTTTGTCTCCTGCCAAGAAAATGAATATCGATACAGACAGTCTTTCTGTCCAGGGAATGCCTAAGTTTATAGATAGAACAGAGGTAATTCTGTCCTGGCTTCGCAGTAAGACAAACGAGGAACTCAAGAAACTCTGGGGCTGCAATGACAAAATAGCAGAGCAGAATATCAAGCGCCTTGAGGATATGGACCTTCGCAGTAATCTTACCCCTGCTGTGCTTTCCTATGAGGGCATTGCATACCAGTACATGGCGCCTGCAGTCTTTGAGGACGGTCACTTCGAGTATGTGCAGGAGCATCTTCGAATTCTCTCTGCGTTCTATGGTGTGCTCAAACCCATGGATGGAGTGACACCCTACCGCCTCGAGATGCAGGCCAGGGCCGCAATCGATGGGGCGAAGAATCTGTATGATTTCTGGGGGCGCAGTCTATACGATGCAGTTCGTGATGAGAGTGGAATAATAATTAACCTCGCTTCAAAGGAATATTCAAAGTGCATCGAGGCATATCTCACACCTGAAGATCGATATATCACAATAACCTTCTGCGAGAAGGCTGGTGGGAAAACTAGTGATAAGTCTGCTGGGAAAGCAAGTGATAAGCCTGCTGGGAAAGCAAGTGATAATTCTAGTGGAGCATCGAATGATAAGTCCGCTGAGAAACTTGTGACCAAGGGAACCTATGCCAAGATGGCCCGGGGTGAGGTGGTCAGATACATGGCAGAGAAGCATATTGAGGACCCTGCCCAGATACAGAACTTTGATAGGCTTGGGTATGTCTATCGCTCGGATCTCTCCTCAGAAACAGAGTATGTGTTTGAGCGGGTTGGGACGACTATATGATTGAGGCAACTGGGGGCTTCTTAATAGCTAACTTGTCATGTTATAACTCGCTATTTCATGAATTTTCGGAGCAACGTAGAAGAAGGTTTCTTAAGTCTGCGTTGCTTTTTACTTTCCTAACTAACATATCACGCATTTTCGGGGCAACGTAGAAGAAGGTTTCTTAGGTTTGCGTTGCTT
>DCHL01000033.1:2004-2560 GCA_002317595.1 Lachnospiraceae bacterium UBA1753
GACAAAATCACTCGATAGAACCACGCGACAAAATCACGTGGCAAGCGCACAAAACATAACATGCACCACACCTATCACAGAAATGGAGATTTCTTATGGAACAGTTACTATATGGCGCAGCCTACTATGATGAATATATGCCCTACGACCGTGTCGAGAAGGACATGGAGATGATGGAGCGCGCAGGAATGAATGTAATCAGGATCGCGGAATCCACCTGGAGCACCTGGGAGAAGAAGGAAGGCGAGTTTGATTTCACATCGCTTCACCGCATGCTGGATGCTGCGAAGAGACACAATATTTCTGTGATTGTGGGAACACCAACCTATGCAATTCCGACCTGGCTGGCGAAGAAGGATGAGGATATCCTGTCTGAGACCCACTCGGGACGCTGCATGTACGGACACAGGCAGAACATGGACATCACAAATCCGACTTACTTAAGGTATGCGAAACGAATTATCGAGAAGCTGATGGAGGAAGTAAAGGACGAGCCCCATGTCATCGGTTTCCAGCTTGATAACGAAACCAAGTCCTACGATACCTGCGGGCCGCG
>DCHL01000033.1:2690-3802 GCA_002317595.1 Lachnospiraceae bacterium UBA1753
CCCGATGTGCGCGGAACCATCAACGGAAGTCTGGCGGCAGAATATGCCAGGTTCCAGCGTGACCTTGTGACGAATTTCCTTGAGTGGCAGGCAGAAATCATCCGCCCTTATCTCAGAGAGAACCAGTTCATCACTCACAATTTTGACTGCGAATGGGATGAAAAAATAGGCGGCGTGGGCTATCAGCCAGAGGTAAATCAGTTTGAGGCAGCAAAGAGCATGACGATTGCAGGCTGCGATATCTACCATCCCAGCGCACAGGACCTGACAGGCGCTGAGATAACAATCCTCGGCAATATTTTTCGCGCCCTTAAGCAGGACAACTACCTCGTACTTGAGACCGAAGCCCAGGGGAACCTCGGCTGGCTTCCTTATCCCGGACAGCTACGGCTCTGTGCATACTCCCATGTCGCAAACGGCGCCAATATGGTCGAGTACTGGCATTGGCACTCAATCCACAACGCCATCGAGAGCTACTGGAAGGGCGTGCTCTCCCACGATCTTCAGGAAAATGAAATCTACAGAGAGTGCAGCATTGTAGGCAATGAGTGGAAAAAAATAGGCAGCCACCTTGTGGGCCTTAAGAAGAATAACCGCATTGCAGTGGTTCAGGACAACGCCTCGCTGACCGGCCTCATCCAGTTCAAGACAGCAAATGATGACAATCACGGATACAGCCGCGCCTACAGGATGATTGCGGACAGCCTCTATGAGATGAATATTGAGTTTGATGTAATTACTGCAGACGAGAGCAAGCTGGGTGCGTATGACGTGGTCATTATGCCGGCTCTTTACAGCGCGAAGAAATCCTTCCTTCAGGCTGTTGATGAGTTCGTGAATAATGGTGGAAGTGTGATTGCAACATACAAGACCGCCTTCGCAGATGAGCACCTTAAGATATATGCGGATAAACAGCCATATTTTTTACAGAAGGCATTTGGAGTGAAGTACGATACCTTCACTGCCCCGAAGAATGTGACGGTATCCTTCGGCGGCGAGGAGTGTGAGGTGACTGAGTGGATGGAGATGGTCAGCGCTGAGACCGCAGAAGTCCTTGTGAACTACAATCATCCCGTCTGGAAAAAATATGCAGCAGCAACCTTCAACAAGTA
>DCHL01000051.1 GCA_002317595.1 Lachnospiraceae bacterium UBA1753
ATGCAATGAGGGGCTGTTGCTTTTGATGAGAAATCATCAGTGCGACAGCTCTTATTTTGTTCTTGAGTTTATGTTCTTGGGCTTATGTGCGGAAGTGAGATCCGGGTGGGAAGCACGTAAAAGGACACAAAAGCACATCTAAGAGCACACGAAAGTAGAAACTGACTATTCTAATGTGTTACAATTATGAAAATCATATTTTTAAAATTGGAGGGGAACTCATGAAAAACGCAAAAATTGTTGTGGATAAGGATTTCATTGTTGGAGAGGTAGACAAGAGACTGTTCGGCTCATTCATTGAGCATCTTGGACGTGCTGTGTATGGTGGTATTTATGAGCCTACTCATCCCGAGGCTGATGAGCTGGGATTTCGCAAGGATGTAATGGAGTTTGTCAAGAAGCTGGATGTGCCGATGGTACGCTATCCTGGCGGCAACTTTGTATCTGGATTTAACTGGGAGGACAGCGTAGGACCGAGAGAGGAGCGCCCGAAGCGCCTTGACCTTGCTTGGTTTACTACTGAGACCAATGAGGTTGGCCTTCATGAGTTTGCAGACTGGGCTGAGAAGTCAGGAAGCGATATCATGTACGCAATCAACCTTGGAAGCAGGGGACCTGAGAGCGCAAGAGACGTTGTGGAGTACGCAAATCATCCTTCAGGCAGCAAGTTCTCTGACATGAGAATTGCCAACGGCAGGAAGGAACCCTTCGGAATCAAGCTGTGGTGCCTTGGAAATGAGATGGACGGACCTTGGCAGATGGGCCAGAAGACCGCTAAGGAGTATGGAAGGATTGCCAATGAGGCTTCCAAGATGATGAAGTGGGTTGACCCCACCATCGAGACTGTTGCCTGCGGTTCCTCTTCATCAGAGATGCCCACATTTGGTTCGTGGGAGATGGAGATGCTGGACGAGTGCTATGAGAACGTTGATTACGTATCTCTTCACAGATACTATGCTAATCCCACTGGCGATACACCTGGATTCCTGGCCAGGACCATGGACATGGATGATTTTATCAAGAGTGTTGCTGCAATCTGCGATGCTGTCAAGGGCAAGAAGCACAGCAAGCACACTGTGAACCTGTCCTTCGACGAGTGGAATGTGTGGTATCACTCAAGCGAGCAGGATAAGGAAATATGGAAGCAGGACAAGTGGAACAGGGCACTCCCTCTTCTTGAGGATATCTACAACTTCGAGGATGCGCTGCTTGTAGGCTCAATGCTTATTACCCTTCTTAAGAATGCTGACCGTGTGAAGATTGCGTGCCTTGCTCAGCTTGTAAATGTAATCGCACCGATTATGACAAGAAACGGCGGCGGAGTTTGGGCTCAGACTATTTTTTACCCATTCATGCATGCGTCAAAATATGGAAGAGGAACCTCTCTTAAGACACTTGTTGAGTCGCCCACATACTCATGCACTGATTACGACAACGTGCCCTACATTGACTCGACTGTCACCGTCGCAGAGGATGGAAGCGTGACTGTATTCTGTGTGAACAGGGACATGGAAGAGGACTTCGACCTCGATATCGACCTTCGTTCCTTCGGCGAGCTAAAGCTTGCTGAGCACATTGTGCTTCACCACGATGATGTGAAGGCAATAAATACAGAAGAGAACCCTGACAATGTTGCTCCCACTGCTGGTCCTGGCGGCGTAATCGAGAACAACAAGGCAAAGATTAAGATTCCTGCACTCAGCTGGAATGTGATTAGATTCGAATAATGCCTGTATTTAAGCTGGATGAAAATGAAATAGTGTTTCCGATGCCGGAGCTGGCAGAGGAGGACGGGCTCCTTGCAATTGGCGGTGACCTGTCGATGGACCGCCTGCTTCTGGCGTACACAAACGGAATCTTTCCCTGGTATTCGCCGGGGGACCCGATTCTCTGGTGGGCGCCCAAGGAAAGGTTCATTATCAGACCTGAGAAGATCCATGTGTCGCGCTCGATGAAAAAATTTTTCAAAAAGCACGATGTGGCAATCCAGATAAACCGTGACTTCGCGGACACGATGCACCGCTGCCGATTAAAGCGCGAGTTTGAGGAGGGCACCTGGATTAACGATGACATGGAGGTCGCCTATGGCAGGCTCTATGAAAATGACCTGGCGCTCAGCGTTGAGGCCTTCGTTGATGGGCAGCTCGCGGGCGGGCTCTACGGCGTGTGCCTGGGCAGGTGCTTCTTTGGCGAGAGCATGTTTTCAGAAATGGAGAACGGCTCGAAGGTGGCACTCATCCTCCTGGCGAGGATCCTTGAGAACAACAATTTTGTGATGATTGACTGCCAGCTTCCGACTGACCACCTTGCGAGTATGGGCGGGGAAAAAATAAGTTGGGAAGAGTACAGGAAGCTTTTGGATATTGGGCTCGCTAAGAAACTATAGGTGTGCGTGGATACTGAACCTGTCGTGTGATTGTAGGTGTGCGTGGATATTTTATGAAGAAAATACTTGAAAAATACAAAAACTTATCTCTGATTGTGCAGCTTGCGGTTGTATTTGTTCTCTGCATCATAATCGCGATTGCGGTGACACAGTATTTCAGTATCAAGAACAATATGCTGCTCTACATCGATGAGATGGAGAATGACAGCAGAGACCTGGCACATTATGCGGCTGAGAAGATGTACGATACCGGTAACCTCGACTGGCTGATGAGGTACTGGAAAGATAACTATGCTGATATGGACTTCACCTATGACGATGAAGCATCTATCAAGGCAAAGCGCAGGGAATTCCTGACACTGAATCCTGGTCTTGACGTTGACAATCTCCTTCCTGAGGAACTCAGCGTCCTGCCCGCCAGGTCCAGGAAGCTGTACGCTGAAATTCAGTTTATGAATCTGGTAAATCTCTTTGATGAGCTGAAGAGAAAATACCATCCCACATATCTGTTCTGCTGCAGCAGAGGCGGCACCAATGAACTGTTCTACTACGTGACCGGCACCGAGGAGGGCGAGGTGCGTGGCGGAACGGCCGACACGATTTACGTGCTGGGGTCAACCAGTGTGTTTGATGCAAAGACATACCCTGTTGCCGAGAAGACCTTTGAGTCTGGAGTGGAGCAGCTCGAACTTGAGCAGCCGGTGAAGTCCGGTGCGGGAAGTGGATACTACCAGGTGTATGTGCCGCTGCTTTCGAGGAATGGTGATGTCCTCGGTCTTGTGGGTGTCACTCTCGAGTCATATACGGCGAGGAGCAGAATATTAAATTCGATGCGTCCGGGACAGATCAGTTCTGCGCTTCTCTTCCTCTTCAGTGCATTGACTCTGGCGTTGATGGTCAGAACGATGCTCATCAATCCTGTCATCAGGGTACAGAAGAACGTCAAGCAGTATTCTGAGGATAAGGATTCAGCGAAGATTGTTGAAGCAATGAAGGACCTCATTTCAAAAAATGAGGTAGGAAGTCTTGCGGAGGAGATATCCTCCATGGCCGTCGAAATCGACAGATATACTAACGAGGTCTCCAAGCTTGCCACAGAGCGTGAGCGTATCAGTGCGGAGCTAAACCTGGCGACGACTATTCAGGCATCGTACCTGCCTTGCATATTCCCGCCCTTCCCTGAGAGGACTGAATTCGATATTTTTGCCACAATGGACCCCGCAAAGGAAGTCGGTGGAGACTTCTACGATTTCTTCCTGATTGATGAGGACCACCTGGGCCTCGTCATTGCGGACGTATCTGGCAAGGGCGTTCCCGCGGCACTGTTCATGATGATTTCAAAGACTCTGGTAAAAAATAATGCCCAGTTCACTCCGTCCCCTGCCCAGGTGCTGACGGCCGTCAACAATCAGCTCTGCGAAAACAATGAGGCTGAGATGTTCGTCACTGTGTGGCTTGGTGTCCTCGAGATCTCGACTGGAAAGATGACCTGCGCAAATGCGGGACATGAGTTCCCTGCAATCAGGCGCGCGGGTGGTCAGTTCGAGCTGTTTAAGGACAAGCACGGAATGGTGCTCGGCGGTATGGAGGGTATCAGGTACAAGGAGTATGAGCTGGAGCTTGCGCCTGGCGATGAGGTTTTCGTGTACACGGATGGTGTTCCAGAGGCGACGAATGCAGCGATGGAACTTTTTGGCACCGACAGGATGCTGGTGGCTATCAACAGTAATCCCGAGGGAACTGTTCAGGATTACACTACCAGCGTGAGAATCGCAATCAATGAGTTCGTGCAGGATGCACCGCAGTTTGACGATATCACGATGCTGGCGTTTAAGTATAAGGGTTGAGCGATCGTGACGGAGTGATAATTTGATATGGCGGGGCATAATATGATATGTTGGTGCCATGATTTTTGAAGGGAGTTTGAAATGGAACAGATTTGGATTGATTTATATAATGCCGCCAGGGCGGTACAGAACGGCAGGGAGATCTCGAGCATGGTGAGCGCGGGTCAGGTCGCTGCCGCAATAGAGTCAGAGAGTGGCCGCATCTATGTGGGAGTGTGCATTGATACCTGCAGTACTCTCGGCATCTGTGCAGAGAGAAACGCAATCTTCAACATGATTGCAAACGGCGAGCACAGGATTCGCCGTGTACTTGCCATACTTCCTGATGGTACAACTGGGGCACCCTGTGGGGCCTGCCGCGAGCTGATGACTCAGCTCACTCCTGGCGCATACCAGGACATCCAGATCATGCTGGACTATCAGAACAACAAGGTGGTTACTCTTGGTGAGCTGACCCCTGAGTGGTGGTGCTGAGGTTGTTAGGTTATTATAGCTGAATTGTGGGCTGTTCATGGGATTCTTCTGTGAGCAGCCCTATTTTATTATTGAGCAGCTTTAATCAAGCAGAAATAAGGGTGTCTTATTTTTGCTTGCCTTTTTTGCTGAAGATTTCAAGCAGAGACAAGGGTGTCTCAATTTTGCTTGCTAATTTTGCCGAAGATTTCAAGCAGAA
>DCHL01000173.1:0-765 GCA_002317595.1 Lachnospiraceae bacterium UBA1753
ATCAATTTCCAGAAGAACAACCTGAATTACTCATATAACCAGGCACAGCGTGGAGCGGCTCTTGCTCAGCAGAATCTTGATTATGACGACTTGTATAAAATCCCGGGGACTGAGAAGACGGCAGATGCCACAATTCGTCAGGTTCAGGCAAATGTGGATTCGGCTCAGCTGCAGCTTGACTATACACAGATTACGGCGCCTGTTTCAGGAACTATCAAGACAAAGTCTGTTGAAAAGTTTGGCATGGCCCAGGCTGGAATGCCAGCATACGTAATCACCAATTCAGATACAATCCAGGCATCCTTCAAGGTTCCAGAGGCTACCTTCAGAACTTTTTCAAAGGGTCAGGAGGTTGTGATCGACAGAAACGGAAATGAATATTCGGGCAAGATTGTGGAGCTTGACAATCAGGTTGACGCAGCATCGGGTATGTTCAAGGTGACAGCCGCGATTAACGCATCAGGGGCAGACCTTGTCACTGGAACAACTGTCAAGGTGACAACTCGTACAAAGCATGTTGAGAATGTGCTCACCGTACCTGTGGACTGTGTTTACTATGAGGCTGGTCAGTCATTTGTATACACCGTTGAGAATGGTATTGTCAGAAAAAATACAGTTCAGATAGGAATAAATGATGACGATACAATCCAGATCCTTGAGGGTCTTGATGCAGACGCAGAGCTTGTAAATGAATGGTCCTCAAATCTGAGAGATGGCCTTGAGGTGGAAGTAAGGTAGCTCTGTATAGGTCGAGAAGAAATATCA
>DCHL01000173.1:866-6826 GCA_002317595.1 Lachnospiraceae bacterium UBA1753
ACAAAACTATGCCTGAAAAAGCCGGTTTCGACCGTTATCATTATTCTTGCACTGATTATTTTTGGCTGTGCATCAATAACTGGAATGAATATGCAGCTCACTCCGGATATGAATATGCCGATGATCATTGCCTATACTGTATATCCTGGTGCTGGTCCGGATGAGGTTGACCGTCTTGTGTCACAGGAGCTTGAGGACGTAGGTGCCACCATAACCGGTCTTGATGGTGTCACGTCAAGGTCGATGGAAAATGTATCCTACATGATCTACTCCTTTGAGTATGGAACGGATATCGATAAGGCATATAATGACCTGCAGCAGGAGATTAATTCCGCATCAAGGAATCTTCCGGATGACTGTAAGACACCTGTCCTTATCGAGATGGATATTAATGCCATGCCGTCTATGCAGATCTCTGTGACCTCAAAGAGTGGAGCAGATGTGCGCGGATTTGTGGAGAACACAATGGACCCTGCGCTGAAGGCAGTGCCTAATGTTGCGAGTACAGACATAAACGGTGGCCAGGAAGACTATATTAAGGTTGAACTTAATCCGGAACTGCTGGAGCAGTACGGACTTACGATGTCAAATGTCACTACATATGTTTCCTCTGCTAATTTTTCAATTCCATCAGGTTCTGTAAACATGGGTTCGCAGACCATGAATGTCAATGCTGAGGTTGATTATGAGGATCTCTATGACCTGGGTGACATTCCGCTTATGACAAATACTGGAAATACAGTCAGACTTTCTGATGTGGCTCAGATTTACTATGCAAAGAAGAGCGCAGATTCTGCAAGCCGCTTTAACGGACAGGACACGGTTTCCTACAGTATCACAAAACAGCAGGGAAGCAATGCAGTTAAGCTGTCAAGTGATGTAAATGCTGCTCTTGATAAGATGCGTGAGCAGTACCCTGACATGGAGTTTTCAGTAACCTACGATAGCCGTGAGTCGATTGTGAGCTCTCTTACAAGCGTTGGCGAGACGTTGGTGCTGGGCGTATTCCTTTCGATGCTTGTGCTCTTTATCTTCTTTGGGGATATTAAGGCCAGTCTTATCGTCGGTAGTTCAATGCCTGTATCGCTGCTGGTCACTGTGCTACTTATGTACTCACAGGGCTTTTCCCTCAATGTTGTTACAATGGGAGCCATGGTAATCGGCATAGGTATGATGGTTGATAACTCCATTGTTGTATTGGAGATGTGTTTCCAGAAGAAGGACCAGGGGTTGTCCTTCGAGGAATCAGCCTATGATGCAGTCAAGACGGTTGCTACGTCAATTTTTGCCTCGACACTTACAACAATAGTTGTATATCTGCCGCTTGCACTGCTTAAGGGTCTGTCGGGACAGATGTTCTCCCAGCTTGGATTTACAATTATTTTCTCACTGACAGCATCCCTTATTTCAGCGGTTACACTTGTTCCGCTGTGTTTTGCAAAGTATCATCCGATTGAGCGCAAGAGCTTCTTTGTGGCCAAAGGCGTGAGAAAGATGTCTGAGGTATATGGCAAGATCCTTGACAAGGTATTAAGGCATAAGCTCATAGTGGTTATAGTTACTGTTTTACTTATTGCCTTGACAGGCTTTTTGTTCACACAGGTTCATACAGAGCTGATGACAGCTACTGATGAGGGACAGGTGTCGGTTTCTGCAGCCGTGAGGCCTGGACTTTCTCTTGAGAAAAAGGCTGAATATCTGAAGCAGCTTGAGGAGTTCGTCTCTGAAGATCCTGATGTTGAGAATTATTCCGCAACTGCTTCGGATGGTTCATCAAGCATTACTGTAACTGCTTATCTCAAGAAGGACAGGAGCAGGCAGACGCAACAGATTGTTGATGCCTGGAACGAGGAACTCGCTGGTATTCCTAATATGGAGGTCAATTGTTCTTCCTCATCATCTTCGTCCATGTCAGGAGGTATGGGTGGTGACAGCAAGGAGGTTGACATCAAGAGTACTGATATGGATGCCCTTAAGGTGGCAGCCAGCCAGGTCGCTGATGCCATCAGAAATGTGGACGGTGTCACGAATGTTACCACAGGCTTTTCTGATTCGAGTGCAAAGGCGGAAATCTGTATTGATCCCATGAAGGCGGCTGGTGCAGGCGTGGTTCCGGCACAGGCTGGTTCTGCAATCTATTCTGCCCAGAATGGAACTGAGGCAATGGACCTTACCATCAACGAGAAGGATTACAAGGTCACTGTGGAGTATCCTGAGGGCAGGTATGACACGGTTGATAAGCTGATGTCCATGAACATTCCGACAAATTACGGAACGCAGGTTGCGCTTTCTGAAATTGCAGATATTGTGTACACTGACAGTCCTCAGACAATTTACAGAACGGATGGTTATTATCAGGTTGGAGTTACCGCTACACTTAATTCTGAGAAAAAATTTGACGCTCAGACAGAAATCGATAAGATAGTCGGTGGCCTGGTTCTTCCTGCTAATGTTTACCATGCTGAAGATTCTTATACCAAGATGATGTCAGAAGAGTTCATGTCCATCTTCAAGGCAATTCTCATTGCCCTGTGGCTGGTATTTATGGTAATGACAATGCAGTTTGAGTCGGCGAGATACTCAGGAATGATCATGTTCTGTATCCCGTTTTCACTGATAGGTTCAGTGTTCCTTCTCTGGATTACACAGGCAACCCTTTCAATGACATCGCTTATGGGATTCCTGATGCTGGAGGGAATCGTTGTAAATAATGGTATCCTTATGGTGGATACCACCAATCAGTTCCTCGAGGAGATGGGAATGGAGAAGGCGCTTGTTGAGGCTGGCAAGTCGCGACTGAGACCTATCCTCATGACTACGCTGACAACAATCCTATCCATGCTTCCGCTTGCAATTGGCATCGGTTCAAATGCTGATACAATGCGGGGAATGGCAATCGTAATTGTCGGCGGACTGGTTGCCTCCACCATTTTGACCTTGATTTTACTGCCTACTTTCTATATGATTATTGCAAGGAAAGCAAAGAAAAAATCTGGGGAAGAGATAGTGGAAGAGCCTTCAGAGGATTCTTCTGAGGAAGAGTCTGAAGATGACTATGTTGAATAGAGCGGGGCAGCTGTTTTGAATATTTTACGAATACTGGCTGATGGTCTTATACTGACAGGATTGACAATTGGGGCTTCTTATTTTGGAAGCCCTTTTGTGCATGGTACGGATGGCGAGAACATTAAGCCGGTTTCAAAAAGGAGAATACAATATCTAATATACTTGGCGGGTCTGATTTTTACTGTGCTTGAGGTTTACTTTATTTACCGCGGACAGGAAAATTCGGATCTGTTTTTTTGGCACCCTTATCTGGCCTGGACCATTGCAAATGTATGCTTTATGCTGTGGTCTTTATGTAGGCGCGAGCAGACGGGAGTGGATGTCAGGAAGCTTCTTGTGGAGAGGATCCTCCTCTGGCAGGTGGTGGTTAACACTATTTTTGCAGGATTTGCACTGTCTGTGGGATGGATTATGAAGCTGTACATCAGGTAACTGGTTATTTTGTGAAAATAATCTAAAAAACATCGTGTATCCTTATATTGGAGAACGTTCTGTGATATAATATTTGTTTGGATGCATACGGTGAAACATCATGCGTTTGAATTGTAAAGTGGATTGTGAAGGTCTGATTTACTGATTTCATCTTGTGATTTGACTGAATAAAATATATTACATTTGGGAAAAAGAGGATAGTTTGCTATGAGGAAGATAGCTGAATTTATTGTCAGATTTAGGAACCTGCTTTTGATACTATTTATCATTGCAGGTATTGCAAGCATATTTATGGCTTCAAAGGTTGAGGTTATTAATGAGCTGACAGATTATCTGCCTGAGACGACAGAAACCAGGCAGGGAATAGATCTGATGGATAAGGAATTCACGACCTTTGGTAGTGCTAAGGTCATGATACAGAATGTAAGTTTTCAGGAGGCTCGTGATATTGCGGAATCCCTTGAAAAAATAAAGGGTGTTTCCTCTGTCTCATTCTATGAAGAAGATGATGAGGATGAGCAGGAGATTACTGATGCTGAGGGACTCCATGACGTGTATAACAATGTCTCAGCGCTTCTGTCAATCACCTTCGAGACTGAGGAGGATGATGACGAGGCCCAGGTTGCCATTGCCAATGTGAGAAAGGCACTGGCTGGTTATGATGCCTATTTTTATACAACTGTTGATAAGGATGACTCTGCAGATCTTAAGAATGATATGAAGGGAATCCTTATTCTTGCTGTCATCATCATTATTCTTGTACTTCTTTTTACATCTACTACCTATATGGAGATTCCGATCTTCATGATGGTATTCGGTATGGCTGCGCTTCTCAATGCAGGTACCAACTTCATTTTCGGAAGCATTTCATTCATTTCAAACGCTGTTGGAACCGTGTTGCAGCTTGCACTTGCCATTGACTATGCGATTATTATGTTCCACCGTTTCATGGAGGAGAAGCTTGTCTATGACACAGAGGAGGCACTTATCCGTGCACTCTCAAAGGCGATTCCGGAGATTTCATCATCTTCACTGACTACTGTTGCGGGTATGGTTGCTCTTATGTTCATGCAGTTTGGTATCGGACCCGACCTTGGTAAGGTACTTACAAAGGCAATCATTCTTTCGATGCTCGCAGTATTCTGCTTCATGCCTGGTCTTATCATGAACTTCGATGAGCAGATTCAGGGCTCAATGCATAAGAGCTTTGTTCCCAAGATTAACTACTGGGGAAAGTTTGTTGTAATTTCCAGAATGGTAACACTTCCGATATTTGCTGTTATTGTTGTCTTTGCATTCTATTTTTCATCGAAGTGCAGTTACAACTATGATAAGAATTCCGTTATTTCGGCAAAAATGAATGAGTATATGACTGCCAAGCAGGAGATTTCAAAGGATTTTGACATGGATAATACGCTGGCTATCCTGGTCCCGCCGGGGGACTACAATGCTGAGGCTGACATACTTGAGCGGATAGAGAAGCTTGACCGTGTGGAGGCGACTCTTGGAATGGCTAACGTAACAGTGGATGAGGATGAGCAGTATGTGCTTACTGATAAGCTTACTCCCCAGGAGTTTGCGGATGTGGCTAAGCTTGATATAGACACGAGCAGACTGCTGTATAAGTTCTATGCGTGGAAGCAGGAGCGGTATGGTGCTTTCCTCAACAGTATTGATGAATTCCAGGTTTCTCTCATTGATATGATTGACTTCATCTATGGTGAGGAGGAGAATGAGACCTTTGATTTTGATGATGCCATGTCACAGGATATAAAGGATATGCATGAGAAGGTTTCGGATGCCAGGGCACAGCTTGAGGGCGAGGATTATGACCGCCTTATTTTTACCGTGTCAGGACCTGTTGAGGGGCAGGAAACCTTCGACCTGGTCGACAAGGTGAGGGACATTGCCTATGAGTATTATAACGAGGTTTATGTTGTGGGTGATTCCACATCGGATTATGACCTCAGTAAGTCCTTCCTTACAGACAATCTAAAGATAAGCATTATGACAGCGCTTTTTGTTCTTGTCATTCTGTTCTTTACATTTGATAATATCCTGATTCCGATTGTGCTTGTACTTACTATTCAGAGTTCAATCTGGATTAACTTTTCGCTGCCTTATCTTACAGGAACGGATATGTTCTTCCTGAGCTACCTGATTGTATCGGCAATCCAGATGGGAGCGACTATCGATTATGCCATTGTTATTACGAGCCGATATGTTGAACTTCGTGAGACGATTGGAAATAAGAAGGACTGTATTACTGAGACTCTCAATCAGTCCTTTGCGACAATTATCACATCAGGTACAATTCTGACGGTTGCAGCATTTGCAATCGGACGAATGACCTCCAACTCAGTTATTGCTTCGCTTGGAAGTACGCTTGGTAAGGGTACACTGACATCAATTGTTCTTGTCATGCTTATCCTGCCTCAGCTTCTGTATGTGTTTGATACACC
>DCHL01000173.1:6934-11851 GCA_002317595.1 Lachnospiraceae bacterium UBA1753
GCGGCTCATGTGGCTGAAGAAGCCGGAGAGGAGGCCGAGGCATGATGATGAGGTATATTATGAGATATAAAAAGAATCTGGCTGCTTTTTTGTCGGCGGCACTTGTAGTAGCCATGCCGGGAATGTCATCCTTCTCTGTACTAACAGTTTATGCAGCTCAGGAGCAGGATGAGGTGGATGAAGTATCTGAAAAATCCTCAGAACTCATTGAGATTTCCTGCGCAGATGATTTTGAGAAAATGGCAGAGCTTTGCCGTACTCAGGACTATTCTACAGGCAAGGTGTTTGCGCTGACCAGTGACATCAGCCTCGCGGGCAAGCCGGACCTTACCGTTCCGTATATGGATGGAACGTTTGATGGAAGAGGACATAGCATTACTGGTGTCCAGCTTGATGATGAGATATCTGAATATGGTCTTTTCAGATATGTGGGACCTGAAGGCGCTGTAATCAAACTGACAGTTGAAGCAACAATCATCAGCGATGATGAGCAGGAGAATATTGGTATTATCGTTGGTAACAACGAGGGTCTTATTTCCAAGTGTGTAGCCAGAGGAAATATCAACGCCCAGAGTAATGTGGGTGGTATAGCTGGATTTAACGCTGAGAGTGGACGTATCTCAGACTGTACAAATGAGACTGAGATTGATGGAAAATTCAGGACCGGTGGTATTGTTGGATATAACAAGGGCGATATTTCAGGCTGTGTCAATTCAGGAAAGATCAATACTAATTCGAAGGTTAAGAAAAATGATGTAAATGGAGATGGAGACACTGTTAATATTTCCATCCCTAATGCGGTTACTGGAATTGCAGCTGACGAGAGAGCCAATGAGACCGGAGGAATCGCAGGATGCTCTGAAGGCGATATCATGTACTGTGAGAATGCCGGAGTGATAGGACTTGTAGACCTGGGATGTATTACTGGTGGTATAGTCGGACGTCAGGTTGGAAGTGTCACAAGCTGTAATAACAGTGGAATGGTAAGCGGAAGAAAACATATAGGCGGAATTACCGGATTTGTTGAGCCGTTGGCGGTTACCGAGCTTGACAGGGACTATATGGACGAGTTCACTTCAGAACTTGACGATATCAGTGATGCCCTTGATTCGCTGGATGCGGCAGGAGACAGGCTGGAAGATAATCTGTCAGGAAATGTTGATGGCCTGAGGGATAAGGTGAGAGACCTCAAGAATATTGTCAGGGACTACATGGATGGCTATGAGAATGATTTCGAGTCGTCAAGGTCAGTGATTGACTATAATGTGAACGAACTTGAAGATATTGTTGATGAAATGGACTATGATTTCAGGCTCGATGAGATCAACAAGGCCCAGAAGAGGCTGGTTAAGGATATCACGAAGATGCAGGAAATCATCTCCAAGCTGGAGGCGATGTCTTATGGCTTTACAGGTGATGATTATGCTGCACTTATCCAGATAATCGCGCAGTACAAGCAGGAGCTTGCTTCGCTCATGGAGACGGTGCAGAGACTGACCGCTCTAATTGAGTCAATTAAGCACAAGGGTTCCAAGACTTCCACAGTATCTGAAAATGTGAGAAGTTCTTCAAAGCGTACATACACATCGGACGACACAACTGATGAAGAGGTTGATGATTCATCGGATGATGACAGTTCGGATGATTCTTCGAATGATGGCGACTCAGGCAACGATGCTTCGGATGAGAGCGGTTCAGATGACAGTTCTTCGGATGAGAGCGGTTCAGATAATGATACTTCGGACGAAGTTTCTTCAGTGAACACAGGAGCAACTCAGTATAACAGGCCTGTTGCTGGAAGACCTGTTGCAAGGGCGCCTAAGGCAACTGGAAGTACAGTCAGCGAGTCTATGGCAGAGGCAACTGCACTTCTCAAGCTTCTTCAGGAACTTGACGAGTATAACGCAGATGCTACTAAGCAGATCCGTAAGATATCAAAGTATCTGTCGAAGTGGCCTGGAGAGGCTGATGATGTCGTGGATGATTTGAGAGAAGTGTCTGATGAACTTCAGGACATCTATAACGCTACTGACAATCTCTTTGATAAGCTTCATGCGAGAACTGATGCCTTCAAGGGCGATGTGCGCTGGAGGGCTGACGGTGTTGGCGATGCCCTGGAAGAGACGACAGACGATCTTGAGGCTGACTGGGACGCTGTTGCGGACAGCCTTGATAATCTGAGAGGCCATGTGGATAATGTAAGAACTATTTTTTCAGATGGATATGATGAGATAAAGGACCGAATTAAGGACAGAAGCAGATATGTGGATGTGTCCATGGATACGAAGCTCGAGAGGGGCGACGGCAGGATTATCTTCTGTGAAAACAGTGGGGAGGTTGTCGGCAATTCGCAGGCTGGAGGTATAGTAGGTTCCATTGATATTGAATCAACAACGGATACTACTATCGATTTGTTTGAAAAATATCGCCACGATGATTCTGATGAAGATGAGGATGATGACGATGATGAGGATGATGACAAGAACAGTCTGACTAAGCATGTCTCTGCCCTGGTATACAGCTGCAAGAACTCTGCTGATGTAACTGCGGATGCAGGATATGCAGGTGGTATCGTCGGTAAGGCTGGATATGGTGCAATTACTGACTGTAGAAGCTTCTGCGACGTCGCTGCAGATGATGGAAAGTATGTTGGAGGTGTTGTCGGATACTCAAAGCTGTCAGTGCTCAACTCATATTTCTTCGGTGGAATTAAGGGAACCGCATACGTGGGCGGCGTTGCTGGACGAGGCAATGATATCCGCAGCTGTTACGTCTGCTCTTATATGGATTTTGATGATCCTTATATCAAGGCTGCAGGAGCTGTTGCGGGTAAGGCTAAGGGCGTAGTGAAGGATAACTACTTCGTTGACAACGGTTATGGAGCTATTGACAATGTTACAAAATCAGGAGAGGCAATCTGCCTTGGTTATGACGATTTCATCAGGACAGTAGGACAGATTGATGCTGAGGATAGTGTAGAGACGCCTGAAGAGTTTGAGCGGTTTACAGTTCAGATTTGTTGATGGCGATGAGGTTGTATGGTCTAAAGATTTTAGTTACGGAGAGGAACTTCCGTCATCTGAATATCCTGTGCTTGATGCCAAGGACGGTGAGTACGTATATTGGGAGTACAAGGAAGTCAGTCCCGTTTGCAGAAACGTTACTGTTCATTCGGTAAGGCGTGTTTATGTGCCTTCGATTTCGGGCGGGGATTCCGAGGGAAAGCCTGACATGATTCTTGCCGGAATGTTCTTCCCTGACAGTGAACTTACCGTAAAGCATGGCTCTGACACGGAGTGGCAGCTTCTGAATGCAGTAAAGTCGGATATTGCACCGGATGTTCACGATGTATTTACCGCACTGTATAAATACGATGTTTCCCAGGTTGAGCCATTTAACGGAAGTGTTGACCTGAGAGTTGTTTCAGGACTCATACCTGCTAATACGATTGTTGTGCTTGATGGAGAGATGAAGCCAGTCACAGGACTTGAGAAGTGTGAAAAGATTGGAAGCTATCTGTCTATTAAGACTGACATTCCTTCGACCGGATATGTTGTGGTGGTAGAGCATGTTTCGAAGATTACAGTTGCACTGATTATTGCAATTGCTGCAGGAATTATTGCACTTCTTGCTGCAGTCAACGTATTTATATTCAGATGGAGAAAAAAGAGAAAGGCTAAGCACACCATCGAGGAGGCCGAGGAGGATGAATTCGCCGAGGACGGTCCCACTGAGGAGGAGATGGCTGTTGTGGCTGACGACGAACCCGATGAGTTCGGCCCTGTCCCTGATGAAGTGGACGATGACGATGACTTTGTCGAGGAGTAATCCGGGCAAAAATTAAAAGCTTCGGAAGAAAAAAGCAACTAGAGAAGTGAGAAGTTAAACTAGAGAAGTGAGAAGTTAAACTAGAGAAGTGAAGTGATCTGAAAAAGGAGTAAAAATGGTTAGCGGAACATTCAACAATGACATTTTGACAATTGTGCTTGCTGGACGTATTGAGTCGGCTAATGCTGCAGAAGTTGAGAAGGATATTTTTTCACTGAGGGAACAGTATCCCTTTGGTGCAATCGAGATTGATGCTTCTGGACTTGAGTATATTTCGAGTGCAGGACTTAGAATCCTGATGAAGCTTAAAAAGCATGAGGCACAGATGTCAGTAAATAATGTTTCTGCTGACGTATATGAAGTATTTGAGGTGACCGGCTTTAACCAGATCATGATAGTAAGAAAGGCTGCAAAGCATATATCTCTTGACGGGTGTCCGGTAATTGGTGCCAGCGCAGGAAAAGTGACATACAGATATGATGATGAGACCGTTGTAAAGATGTTTCCTAAAAATGTCACACTGGAAGAAGCACAGCTTGAGCGAGACAAGGCGCAGCAGTCAATGATCCTTGGCGTGCCAACAGCCATCGCTTTTGATGTCGTTGAGTGCAATGGAAGCTTTGGCCTTATGTATGAGATGGTAAATGCCAGGACTCTTGGCGAACTCATTGAGAGCGAGCCGGAGAATTTTGACAATTATGTGAAAATGTATTCTGATCTTCTTGCGTCAATCCATGAGACTGCTGATGATATCGGTACATTCCCCGCAATAAAGGATCTGTATGGAAGCTATGTTGACAGGATGGAGAAGTATCTCGAAGTTGATGAGATTGCGATAATCCGTGAAATCCTGGATGTCATCTGGGATGGTGATTACCTTGTGCATGGCGACTTCCACCCCGGCAATATCATGGTGCAGGATGGAGAACTTCTTCTGATTGACATGGCCGATATGGGAGCGGGAGATGCCTTCTTTGACTTCGCAGGTATCTACAGGGATCTTGCAATGCTTGCAAAGAGTGATGTCGTCAGACTTAAGAAGGTGACTGGACTTAGCAGTGACAATGCACTGAAACTCTGGGAGGGACT
>DCHL01000173.1:11929-30023 GCA_002317595.1 Lachnospiraceae bacterium UBA1753
CAGCTCTACTCAATCGGTGCAATGCTGAGTACAGCGCTCATGCTTGGAAAGGAAGAGCCTGACTCTGTGGCAACAGCCAACAAGATTATGCTTGATATCAGGACCAACCTTATTCCGAATGCGGAGACCCTGCTCTCCCTGCTCGAGTCAAGGGAGCAGTAATAAGGAATCTTGTTTTGATAGTTATGCCGCGCATCCGTGCGCGGCTTTCTCTGTTTTATTATCTGAATCCGGATGATTATAGGTTCCTTCGCGTTCACATGTCGCAATTCATCTCCGCGGCGCCGTCTTATTCTGAATCCAACCCTCATATTTCTGCTGACCAATACTATTCGAGCAGCTCTCTGACGTGAATAAGAGCCATAATTTGATGGAGACTGTATATATTGATTTGATTATGTCCTTGTGTACTGCAAGGCTGCATTGTGTTATGAGAATGTGGAGGTGCCCAGAAGCATCCGGATTCAGCTCAAATAATAGAGAACCCCGCACATGGATGTGCGGGGTAGAGGCCAACTGAGCCCGGAAGGCGAATTGGCCTCGGTCTCGTTCGTTTGTATTATATTACAAGCTGAATCTGCTGATGCTTCAGGCGCTGGAACACTGAACATACACAAGCAGCATTGCAGAACATTTATATGCAAATCAAATCCAATTAGCAGATGCCCTTCGAATCATGGCTTGCAGGAACAGCCAATCCCGAGTCCTCCCTCGCCGATATGGCAGGAGATGGCAAGTGCGAGGTCATCACACATGACATCCATGTCGGGGAATGCTTCCTGGATTTCCTTAACCCAGCTTTCTGTTACTTCTGGAGAAGCACTGGAAGCAGCGACGAGGTGGACCTCACCCTTCTTGTACCATTCTGAGAAGGTGGTATTAAGGTCGTTCTTCATGGCGGCTATCATTTCCCTGCGGCATTTTACCATTCCGCGGCATTTGGCAAAGGGATCGAGAAGTCCTGTGGTAAACTTGAGTATGGGCTTGATTCCAAAGAGATTGCCGAGAAGGGCAGCAGAGGGGTTGATTCTTCCGCCTGCCTTGAGCCTGTCAAGACTGTCAAAACCAATGTAGATAACCATATTGTCACGCGCCTGTTCCAGGCGCAATTTTATTTCGGCAGCACTGAGTCCTTCATTAACCAGTTCAACGGCGTCGAGGACAGAGCGGTGCAGTGGTGTAGAAACTCTGCCATTGTCAACAACGAATACTCTGTCTTCGTAGGCTTCGTCCTGTGCAAGCATTATTGCAGTCATGCAAGAGCCAGAAAGGCCGCTGCTTATCGGAATATAAATAATCTGATCATATTTCTCAAGTGCCTCGTCCCAGAAGCCTGTCAGTTCTTCGGGAGAGGGCTGGGAAGTGGTGACCTTGATTCCAGTGCGGAGCTTTTCGAAGAACTCCTCACGGGTCAGGTCGACGCCTTCCCTGAAACAATCATCACCGATAAAGAACGGTGCGGGAAGTACCATGACTCCTTCATGCGCTGCCTGTTCTTTCGTGATTCCACTGTGACTGTCTGTTACAACTCCAATATTTCCCATTAGTTGATGACTCCTGTGTAGTATTTTGACTATTTCATCAATTGAACGCAGATGAACTGCGAAACGGGGCTGATTATGAATGCTCACCGTATTATTTCGAATGTCTGCTATTAAAGTGATTTTATCATAAAGGTGTGGATGTGATTATTAATTTTTTAGAAAAAAGTGAAACGGTAATTTTTTGAAACGCAGCAAAGCTATTGCATTTTATTTGCAAAAGTGTGGTCTTACATATTTGATGAAAAAAATGCGATTTCTGTAAGTTTGGCACTCAAGCTTAACAGCAATAAACAGAAATGGTCATTACTAGCTTGGGAATGGCTAGTTGAAAATTCAGCGCAAAAATTGCAGGCTGAATTAGGGACAAAGTGCGAATTGGGTAAAAATTAACAATTTTTAATTAATAAATTAGTTAAAAATTAATTCAACACAGGTATATATTTAATCGTTTAAGTGTGCTAAAATTTAGTTATTCTAAAAACAGTAACGTAGAGATCACAGCGAGATAAAGACGATAGGCTGGTAATGCGTCATCGTCATGAGCTGTGGGAGTGGATGAGGACAGATATGAAAACGATTGATCTTTGTGGGATATGGAGCCTTAAGGCAGTAGGAGAGGATAAGAGCTATCCTGTCACTGTTCCGGGCTCTGTTTTGTCCTGTTACATAGAGAACGGAGTGATTGACGATCCGTTTTACCGTGACAATGAGTACGCGGCCAATGAACTCTTCTGGAAGGACTATGAGTTCGTGAGGTCGTTTGATGTTCCTGAGGAGGAACTGACTAAGAGGAGCTGTGAGCTTGTGTGCCATGGCCTTGACACCCTCTGCGATATTTTTATCAATGGCAGCAAGGTTGCTGAGACTGACAACATGCACCGCACATATATTTTTGATGTGAAAAAATGTCTTAGGGCGGGAGAGAACGTCATAAAGATTGTCTGCAGGTCGGTCCATAAATACAGGACAGAGTATGTGGACAGCCGCGGTAGGGAGATACACAACGTTCAGGAGGGCGGAACTAAGGGCAACGAATATATAAGGAAGGCCCACTCCATGTTTGGCTGGGACTGGGGCCCGGCGATTCCTGATGCGGGAATCTGGAGGGATATTGAGGTAAGATGCCACAATGAGCCAGTGATTGACGAGGTTATTTTTCACCAGGAGCACAATGAGAACCTGGTAGCGCTGAGGGCTGAGGTAAGACTTGATGAGAAGAGCCGTGCTGGTCTTGAGAGCCATGTGGAGGTGTGTCTGACTGGTCCTGATGGCAGAGTGATTGAGAAGACAGGGGCAGATACTGAAAACGGAAGGTGCTGCCTTGATTTTGAGATAGCAAATCCCAGTCTCTGGTGGCCTGTGGGTCTTGGAGAGCAGCCGCTCTACACTGTGAAGGTCAGCGCTGATGGATACGAGAAGTCATACAGGATTGGTCTTCGCACACTCACAGTATCGCAGGATAAGGATGAGTGGGGCTCAGAGTTCTGTTTTATCGTGAACGGTGTCAAGTTCTTCTCGATGGGGGCGAATTATATTCCGGAGGATGTGGTCTACTCAAGGATTACGAAGGAGCGGACCAGAAAGCTTATAGAGGATGCCGTAAGGGCAAATTACAACACGCTCAGAGTATGGGGCGGCGGATACTACCCATGGGATGAGTTTTATGACATCTGTGATGAGATGGGCGTTGTTGTGTGGCAGGATTTCATGTTTGCCTGCAACGTGTACGATGTGTCTGAGCACTTTGCCGAGAATGTTGCGGCAGAGGTCAGGGACAATGTAAAGAGACTTCGACATCATGCGAGTCTTGGACTGTGGTGCGGAAATAATGAGATTGAATCAGCGTGGGCATGCTGGGATTCCTTCAAGGGGCATGACCCAAGCTTTATAGACGATTACCTGCATCTCTTTGAGGATGTGATTCCGAGGGCGCTCAGGGAGTGCGACGATGTGACCTTCTACTGGCCTTCATCGCCCTCGTCCTACGGCAGCTTTAAGGATGTTGAGAGCGAGGATGTGGGAGATGTCCATTACTGGAAGGTATGGCACGGTTTCCTTCCCTTTGACGATTACAGGAAACATTTTTTCAGGTTCTGTTCTGAGTTCGGATTCCAGTCATTCCCGCTTGAGAAGACTGTGGATTCCTACACACTGCCTGAGGACAGGAATGTTTTCTCGGAGATAATGGAGTCACACCAGAAGAACTCGTCGGCGAACGGCAAGATTCTTGCCTACCTTGCGCAGAACTTCCTGTACCCGAAGGATTTCTCGTCACTCCTCTACGTGTCGCAGATTCTTCAGGCAGTTGCCATGAAGACAGGCGTAGAGCACTTCAGGAGGAACAGGGGCCGCTGCATGGGTGCCCTCTATTGGCAGATTAATGACAACTGGCCGGTGGCTTCCTGGGCAAGCATCGATTACTACGGCAGATGGAAGGCGTGCCAGTATTATGCGGCTGATTTCTACGCACCCCTCGCCGGTTCACTGCTTGTGGAAAAAAATAACGCCACTGCATGGGCTGCCAATGAGAGCAGGACTGACAGGACGATGAAGGTGGTGATGTCCGTGAAGAGTGTCGATTTAAGGACACTCGCCACGGCTGAATATGAGGTAAAGGTTCCAGCATTCACATCACTTCAGATTGGCCAGATAGAGATTCCTGAGAGTGCAGCGGACGTGAAGTCAAAGTGCTTCGTGGAGGCGGTATTTACAGATGATTCTGGAAGAATGAGGGTTGAGGCTGAGCCATTGAAACTCTACAAGCATATGAAGCTTGAGAAGGCTGAAATTGAGTGCCAGGTGACGGAACTTAATGACAGATATGAGTACCATCTGAGTTCAAAGAGCTTTGCTCCTTTCACAGAGCTTGTGCTCAAGGAGGGCGACGGAATATTCTCCGAGAACTACATCCATCTGACTGGAACTGACAGGGTGATTACCCTTATGAAGGCAGATATGTCAGAGCCTTGTAAGAGCGGGGTGGAGGTGCGAAGCCTTCAGGATACATATTAGGAAAGTAGGGCAGATGAAAAAGGGAGTTAAATTAAAGGATATTGCTGACAGAGTAGGAGTGTCCGTAGTCAGTGTCTCGAAGGCACTCTCGGGCAAGAGCGGAGTCAGTGATTCTGTAAGGGAAAAAATAATAGAGGTGGCTGATGAACTTGGATACAAGCAGCCATCGGCAGACAGGGGATTGAAGCCCGGCCTTACGGGCAATGTCGGGGTGCTTGTGCCTAAGCAGTTCACTGGTCCTGGATCGTATTACTGGGAACTCTACCAGCAGCTGGTGTCATGTCTTGCTGAGCGCGGCTACTATGCGATAATGGAAATCCTGGAAGAGGAAGCGGAAATCAATCTTGAGCTTCCGATGGTGGTCGCTGACAGGAAGGTTGATGGAATAATCAGCCTCGGCCAGACGGATGAGAGATACGCGCAGCTCCTCAAGGATAACAAGGAGATGCCGGTGGTGTTCCTTGACCATTACAACGCTGGAGACGGGGCAGACTGTGTAATCACTGACAGCTTCTACGGCGGGTATGTACTGACGGAGTACCTTATCGAGAAGGGTCATACAAAGATTGGATTTGTAGGAACCACACTGGCAACAAGCTCGATTACTGACAGGTATTTCGGATATATAAAGGGACTTAAGGTCCACGGGCTTAAGGCGAGGAATGACTGGGTTATCTCTGACAGAAGGAAGGATGCGACTCCCGAGATAGAGATGATAAAGCTTCCCGAGGAGATGCCTACAGCCTTTGTGTGTAACTGTGACATGGTGGCATCAATGGTCATCGAGAGGCTTAGGGATGCAGGGCACAGGGTTCCAGAGGATGTGTCAGTTGTGGGATATGATAACTATTCACCGAGAACAGCAGGTGGAATCAGACTAACAACCTTTGACCCTGACATGAAGAGAATGGCAAGGACGGGAACGGAGATTATTCTCAGCAAGATAAATGGCATTGATTACGACCAGGGAACAATTGTGATTTCAGGTCGGCTTGTTGAGGGTAACAGTGTAAAGGAAAAGTAGGGGAATAGTGAAAAATAGATTATAGGGAGGAAATATTATGGTTAACGAGGCAAGAGCACATCTTCAGAACGTCATCGTTCCTTTCTGGAGGAAGATGAGGGACAACGAGAATGGTGGATACTACGGATATATGGATTATGACCTGAATGTTGATAAGCAGGCGGTAAAGGGATGCATTCTTCACTCGAGAATACTCTGGTTCTTCGCGAACGCGTACGATGTACTGAGGGAGCCCGCTCTACTTGATGAGGCAGAGCATGCATACAAGTTCATAAGGGATTACTGCATTGACTGGATCAACGGTGGAATCTTCTGGTCTGTGGATTATCAGGGAAAGCCTTGCGAGGACATGAAGCACACCTACAACCAGGCCTTCGCAATCTACGCCCTTTCATCCTTCTACGGCGTTACGGGAATTGAGGATGCAAAGGACCTGGCGTATGATCTCTACAATGTGATTGAGGGTAAGTGCCGTGACACTGCGGGCTATCTTGAGGCCTTTGACAGGGAGTTTAAGCCCGTGTCCAACGAGAAGCTTTCTGAGAACGGTGTCGAGGCAAAGAGAACGATGAACACCCTTCTACACATACTTGAGGCGTACACCGAGCTCTACAGAGTCACAGGCGACAGAAAGGTTGCGGAGCGCCTTCACTGGATTATGGGACTATGGGCAGGATGCTTTGTGAACAAGAAGAAGGAACGTCAGGAGGTATTTTTTGACTACGGATACAAGAGCCTCATCGACCTTCACTCTTATGGTCATGACATTGAGACAAGCTGGCTGATGGACAGGGCTGTTGAGGTCCTTGAGGACATTCCGACAAGGAACCAGATCCTGCCCCTTACCAAGATGCTTGCGGCAAAAATATATGAGAGGGCCTATGTGAATCATTCTCTTCTCAACGAGTGCGAGAACGGAGTGGACAACACAGACAGAATATGGTGGGTTCAGGCAGAGACAGTAATTGGTTTCCTGAACGCCTACCAGCAGTCGCCCGACAATGAGGAGTACATAGAGGCTGCCAAGGATGTATTTAACATGATACTCACAAAAATGACGGACAAGAGAGCTGGTTCAGAGTGGTTCTGGAAGCTCGATGAAAATCTTGAGCCTATCCCTGGAATGCCCATTGTCGAACCCTGGAAATGTCCTTACCACAACGGCAGAATGTGCATCGAGATCATAAAGAGACTCGGATAGGGCAGCTTATTATGAATTAATTCGTTTTCGCAATACGATTAATTATTTATAGGAGAATGTGTGAAAAATGGTTCATGAAAAGTATTACGAGCTGCTTGAGAAGCAGCAGGAACTCATTGGGAGAAAAAATGTGAAGTCAGAATTCTACAACGGAATTTTTGACCGCTATGAGTATCCCGTGCTCACAAGGGATTACATCCCCCTCACCTGGAAGTACGATCTTGACAAGGAGAGCAATCCATACTTTATGGAGAGACTCGGCGTGAACGCTGTGATGAACTCTGGCGCGATTGAGCTCGATGGGAAGTTCTACCTGGTTGCAAGAATCGAAGGTGCTGACAGAAAGTCATTCTTCGGGGTGGCGGAGTCGGACAATGGAATCGATGGATTCAGGTTCTGGGATTATCCGATTCTGCTTGATGACACCTGCCCTGAGGAGACCAATGTCTATGACATGAGACTCACCAAGCATGAGGACGGCTACATCTACGGCGTGTTCTGTTCGGAGAGCAAGGACACTACTGTAAATGACCTTTCGGCGGCAGTGGCAGCAGCGGGCATCGTGAGGACAAAGGATCTGAAGAACTGGGAGAGACTTGACAACCTGAAGACACTCAATTCGCCCCAGCAGAGAAATGTAGTCCTTCATCCGGAGTTTGTAAATGGAAAGTATGCCTTTTACACCAGGCCCATGGATGATTTCATTGACACTGGTTCTGGCGGTGGTATCGGCTTCGGTCTCTGCGATGACATCGAGCATGCAGTCGTTGATGAGGAAATCATCACAAGCAAGAGAAAGTACCACACAATCACGGAGGCTAAGAATGGTGCTGGTGCAGTTCCGATTAAGACAGACAGAGGCTGGATACATATCGCTCACGGCGTAAGAAATACAGCAGCGGGCCTCAGATATGTAATCTACGCATTTGCTACTGACCTTAACGACCCTACAAAGGTAATTGCAGAGCCTTCAGGACTCCTCATCGGACCTCTTGGCGAGGAGAGAGTCGGCGATGTATCAAATGTTGTATTTACAAACGGTGCAATCGCAAGGGACAACGGTGACGTGTTCATCTACTATGCGTCATCTGACACAAGGATGCATGTTGCAACAACAACAATTGATAAGCTTATCGACTATGTGTTTAACACACCCACAGATCCTTTGAGGTCAGTTGAGTGCGTGGCACAGAGATGCGAGCTTATCAAGAAGAATCTTGAGCTTCTTGGAAGATAGGTATTGAACTTCCTGGAAGATAGTGAGGGATACAAAAGTGGACAGAAGTATTTCGAGAGTAATTGACTTAAGTGAAAATGGACTGAATATTCTTCTGGCAGTGACTGGTGAGGGAGCTTTAAAGCTCCTTCACTTTTCGTCAAAGCCATTTGATGAGAAGGAACTTCATTACAGGGATATAAGCGAGGGCTTTAATCTCTTTGAACTTGATATTGCGGGATTTGACAGACCGCAGGAGCGCCACGGCACGAAGTATATCGGATGTATGCCGGGCAACAGGATGCAGTATGTCACGCATTCTGATGATAGGGATGAATACGGTAGAATCGTGAAGGTCGAGACAGTGGATGAAATGACTTCTGTCCACGTGATTTCGACTCTCAGATTTTTTGACAATATACCGGTAATGAGGATATGGCATGACATTACCAACCAGGGCGGTGAAATGCAGACCATTACCTTTGCGGGAACCTTTGAGTACTCGGCTATTGATAGGGGCGGCAGCAGGTCTGCTGACGATAAACTGAAGGTGACCTACGCTGATAACAAGTGGCAGGGAGAACTCATGTACAGGAGTTTCTACCTGCGTGAAATCGGGCAGGAGAGAACACAGCCTGATACCTTTGTCAGGAGGTCCTCCAACCGTTTTCAGATTTTTAATGCGGGCAACTGGTCGACAAAGCATTATCTGCCTATGGGCATGCTTGAGAATGAGGACACGGACGTGACCTACTTCTGGCAGATTGAGAATAACGGCTCCTGGGGCTGGGAGATTTCGGATCAGAATGACCACCTCTATCTGCAGCTCTATGGGCCGACAGAGAACGAGTCACATTGGTTTAAGGACCTTCAGCCTGGCGAGACCTTCAGGACCGTTCCGGCGGCTGTTGGAGCCTGCGCGGGCGGTATTGACTGTGCCATGGGGCACCTCACTGATTACAGGAGAAAAATAAGACGGCCCAATGCTGACAACGAGACACTCCCTGTAATCTTTAACGACTATATGAACTGTCTGTTCGGCGACCCGACCACTGAGAAGGAAATGCCGCTCATTGATGCCGCGGCAGACGCTGGTGCAGAATATTTTGTCATCGACGCAGGCTGGTATTCAGACGGCGACTGGTGGGACAGCGTCGGTGAATGGAAGGAGAGCAGGAAGAGATTTCCGGGCGGCCTCAAGGAAGTGACTGACAGGATACGCGAGCGTGGAATGATTCCCGGAGCCTGGCTGGAGATTGAGGTAATGGGAATTAACTGCAAAATGGCAAAGGAACTTCCTGATGAGTGTTTCTTCATGAGACATGGAAAGCGAATTTTCGACAGAAGCAGATACCAGCTTGACTTCCGTCATCCTCTTGTAATAGAGCATGCCAATGAGGTTGTGGACAGGATTGTGCGCGATTATGGCGTCGGCTACATCAAGATGGATTACAATATTGAGCCGGGCTTTGGAACTGAGGTCTGCACGGAGAGTGCGGGACAGGGACTCCTGGAGCATGAGAGGGCTTATCTTGCATGGCTTGACAGTGTGTGGGCAAGGCACCCTGAGCTGGTTATCGAGAACTGCTCATCAGGTGGAATGAGAATTGATTATGCGATGCTCTCAAGGTACTCAATCCAGTCCACCTCTGACCAGGAAAACTATATGCGCTACTCCATGATTACGGCAAATGCTCCAGCGGCTCTCACACCTGAGCAGGCAGCAGTCTGGTCTTATCCAATGCGCAATTCAGACCCTGAAGAGACAATTTTTAACATGATAAATGCGATTCCTCTCAGAGTACATCAGAGTGGGCATCTTGGAGAACTGTCCAGGACTACCTATGACCTGGTGAAGGAAGGTCTTGATTACTACAAGAGCATCAGGGACGACATTAAGACTTCGCATCCCTTCTGGCCTCTTGGTCTTTCGAAGATCGGTGATAAGGAGAGGGCCCTGGGACTTAAGTGTCAGGGAAGGGACCTGATTGCAGTGTGGTGTATAGACAGCCCTGAAAGGGTTGTGAAGGTTCCTGTGAGCCATGCGGCGGGCAGGAAGTGCAGTGCTTTCATGACATACCCGAAGGTGCAGCCTTTAGGAAACGAGGCGGAGTATGACTTTGACAGTGAGAGCGGTATCCTGACAGTAAAATTTGGCGCAGATGTTTCGGCCAGATTTTTTGAGATAAGATACATGGACTGAAGGCAGTGAATGCTGGATTTAGAGGAAGAAGTATGGACAGGATTAAAAAGGTTACAAAACTCACAGAGAACCCGTTTCTCAATCTCTTTGAGCTTGATGCGAGAAAGCCGAATGGAAAGGCATTCAAGTATTATCTTGCATCACGCGGAGATGGCGAGGACATGAAGATATACACCCACAGGGATGACCCGGAAGGCGTGGTAATCTACGGTGTCACTGGTGAAAAAAATGACCATATTGTGCTTGTGCGTCAGTACAGGTATCCCATAAACGGTTATATCTACGAGTTTCCTGCAGGCCTTGTGGATGGCAATGAAGACCCGCAGATGACAGGAGTCAGGGAATTCAAGGAAGAGACGGGCATGGATTTTGCGCTGTACACCGGCGGAAATGGTTACTGGAGAAAACCCTTCTACACGACAGTCGGCCTTACGGATGAGTCAGTGGAGCCTGTGTATGGCTTCGCCAGTGGCAGACCCAGCAGGGACTTCATGGAGGAGTCTGAGGATATTGAGACTGTCATTGCAGACAAGGAAGAGGTAAGGAGAATCCTTAGGGAGGAGCGTGTTGCAATGAAGTGCGCCCTTCTGCTCATGCAGTTCCTTGCAAGTGATCCGGGGCAGCCCTTTGCGTTTCTTGACAGGTAAAGAATTATGGATAGATTTTTATACGAAACTCATTCCCATAGCAGGGAGGCCAGCGCCTGTGCGAGATGGACAATCCATGAGTCGCTCATGTGCCACAAGGAATTTGGTTATGCAGGACTAATTCTGACCAACCATTTCTATTACGGAAACACCAGTGTTTACAAGGGACTTTCCTGGCATGACTGGGTAACAGCTTTCTGTGAGCCCTACAATGAGGGCCTTGAGACGGCGGAGAAAAATGGAATACAGCTCTTTTTCGGCTGGGAGGCCTGCTATGAGGGAACGGAGTTCCTGATATATGGTCTCGATGAGCAGTGGCTCTTATCGCATCCTGAAATAAGGGATGCGTCTATCGAGGAGCAGTTTGGGCTGGTTCATGAAGGCGGCGGTCTGATTATCCATCCGCATCCTTTCCGTGAAGAATGGTACATTCCCGAGATAAGGCTGTTCCCTGAATATATCGACGGTGTTGAGTGCTACAATGCGACGCACTGCTGCCCCAAGAGCCTTCATCATCATGGCCCAGAGTTTGATGTTCAGGCAAGAGAGTATGCGAAGAAGTACGACTTTGTCATGACGGCGGGGTCGGATTCCCACCATCTTCCGATGCTTGGAGGTGGCATGGTGTTTGACAGGAAACTGTCGGATATACATGACTTTATCAGTGCGGTCAGGAACAGGGAATGTGTGGAATTTCGTGACGGGAGCGATGGTGCCGACAGATTTGAGTGACATTTTCATTGGGAAAAAGTATTGCACTTATTTTTTAACGAAAGAATTGCGAAGCAATTATTGAGTTTTGAATAAAAGATAGTGGGGGATAGATGCCATGAGCATATTTAAGCTGATACCAGCCTGCAAGGATTACCTGTGGGGCGGTAACAAGATAAGAGAAGAATTTGGTGTTGAGTTCGATGGAAATCCGCTTGCAGAAAGCTGGGAACTCTCTGTACATCCTGATGGACCGAGCGTTATTTCGACAGGCGAATTTGAGGGTATGTCCTTTAGAAACTACATCCAGAAGTTTGGAGTGGCGGCAATGGGCAGTGCCTGTGAAAAATTTGAAGATTTTCCAATCCTGATTAAGTTCATCGATGCTAAGGATAATCTTTCTGTCCAGGTGCATCCTGACAATGAGTTTGCCCTTGAGAATGAGGGGCAGTATGGAAAGACTGAGACCTGGTACATTGTTGATGCCAAGGAGGGTGCAGGAATTTACTACGGCGTTAAGAAGGCGATGACTGAGGAGGAGTTTGCGGCACACATCGCGGACAATACCATCCTTGATTACCTGAACTTCCAGAAGGTAAGGCCGGGGGAGATGTATTTCATCAAGGCAGGAACCCTGCATGCAATCGGCGAGGGATGTCTTATCGCAGAAATCCAGCAGAATTCAAATGTCACCTACCGTGTGTATGATTTTGGCCGCGTGGGTGCTGATGGAAAGCCCAGGGAACTCCATATTGAGAAGGCTAAGAAGGTATCGAACCTTAAGCCGGTATACGGCGGGTACAGCTTCGGTAACCATCTTGCGGACTGTGAATACTTTACGGTTGATGATCTTTCTGTAATGGGAAGCAAGGTTGTGGAGGCCGATGAAACCTCCTTCAAATCAATCCTTGTACTCGATGGCGAGGGTAGTATTCGCCTGGAGGAAACAGGTGAAATTGTGGACTTTAAGAAAGGCGATAGTATTTTTATTTCTGCAGGTAGCAATAGAGCAGTGATTTGTGGTACACTAAGAGGGATTATGACATATATTTCCTGAGTAACTAAATTGTACTATGAAGAAAAATGCATCTGCAAAGAATGTCATCGACGTGCTCCTGGCTACGTTCTTCGTATCCTGGCTGTTCTTCGAGATAATCATTCTTGGAAATAAATTTGATATTTTTCACTATTCCGGTCTTTCGGGGAAGCTGATTGTACTGTTCGGCGAAGTGTCACCGCTTATTGCGGCGTACATGCTCCTGACCATCTGGAAGGATATTGATTCTGCCCTAGGATATGTAAAGACGATATTCCAGGAGGAGAGTATCCTTAGGACGTCGATTGTGCTGGTTATTTTTACCGTGCTCCACACCTTTGTCGCTGTGGCAGGTGGTAGGAATATGGGACATAAGCCTGTCTATTTCATCATCGCTATTCCATTGGCGGTTGTGAGTTATGGTCTGGCGGAGTCTGCGTGGATGGGGATTGTGTACCCTGGTGTTAAGCGCGTGCTTCCCGCACCGCTTGCATGTATTGCGGTGGGATTCCTGAAAGGATTTTATTTTATTCCCATGTGGTCCATCAAGGGAACGGAGATAAGGAAGAGCGAGTTTCCGTATTTCCTGATTTACTGCGTTTTTATCAGTATGATTCTCGGCGTGATTTATAGGATGACCGAGAGCGTGTTTGCGTGCATTGCTTTTCAGAGTGTTGCAGGAACTTTAAGTATATATTACGGTGGAATGATATTTGGTTCGCCGAAGATGACGATTCTCTATATGATAGAGGCGGCTGCTGTCGGTGTTATTCTTCTGATATGGAAGAAGTTTGAAAAGAAGGGAGATACAGAAAATGCCAGTCATGGACTATCTTGAGAGAAATGCGAAGCTCTACGGAGATGAGGTTGCTCTCATTGAATTGAATCCTGAGGAGAAGGAGACAAGAAGAACGACGTGGAAGGAGTTTGAGCTTATCGAGCCTGACCGTTTTGAGCCCTTCAGGAGAGAGATTACCTGGAGCGTGTTTAATGAGAAGGCTAACCGCTTTGCCCACATGCTTCTTGGACGCGGAATTGCAAAGGGTGACAAGGTTGCCATCATCATGTACAACTGCCTTGAGTGGCTGCCAATTTACTTTGGTATCTTAAAGACGGGTGCGATTGCAGTCCCCTTCAACTTCAGATATGACGCTGAGGAGATTCTGTACTGTGCAGAACTTGCAGAGGTTGATGCGATTGTATTTGATCCTTCCTTCATTGGAAGAATCGAGGTGAATGCAGACAGGCTTTCTAAGAACAGGCTTCTTATCTATGTTGGAGACGGCTGTCCTTCCTTTGCAGAGAGCTACCGTGAATTAGTTGCGGACTGCTCGAGCCAGGACCTCAACATTCCCATCAGTGATGATGATTTTGGAGCAATTTATTTTTCTTCGGGAACAACTGGTTTCCCCAAGGCAATTTTACATAAGCATCAGTCTCTTACTCAGGCGGCTGAGATGGAACAGAAGCACCATGAGACAGGCAGGGATGATGTATTCCTCTGCATTCCGCCTCTTTACCACACAGGAGCTAAGTTCCACTGGATGGGCTCGCTGGTTGCAGGCTCCAAGGCAGTACTCTTAAAGGGCGCTAAGCCTAGGACAATTCTGTCTGCAGTATCTTCTGAGAAGTGTACTATCGTGTGGCTCCTGGTTCCCTGGGCTCAGGATATTCTTGATGCGTTTGACCGCGGCGACCTCAAGATGGAAGATTATGAACTCTCTCAGTGGAGACTTATGCACATTGGTGCACAGCCCGTACCACCTTCACTTATCAAGAGATGGAAGGAGTACTTCCCTGAGCATCAGTATGATACCAATTACGGTCTGTCAGAATCCACAGGTCCTGGCTGTGTCCATCTTGGAATGGAGAACATCCATAAGGTCGGTGCAATCGGTGTTCCTGGTTACCGCTGGGAGTATAAGATTGTCCAGGAAGACGGCGTGACTGAGGTCGCAAAGGGTGATGTGGGCGAGCTTATCGTCAAGGGACCTGGTGTCATGACCTGCTACTACAACAATCCCGAAGCAACAGCTGAGTCACTTCGTGACGGATGGCTCTTTACTGGCGATATGGCAAAGGTTGACGAGGATGGATTTATTTTCCTTGTGGATAGAAAGAAGGATGTAATTGTCAGCGGTGGAGAGAATATCTACCCTGTTCAGATTGAGGACTTCATCCGCAAGTTCGACAAGGTTAAGGATGTCGCTGTTATCGGTCTTCCTGACTCGAGACTTGGTGAGATTACTGCAGCCATCATTGAAATCAAGGAAGGCATGGAGTGCACCGAGGCTGAAATCGAGGAGTTCTGCCTTGGCATGGCAAGATATAAGAGACCTAAGAAGATTATCTTTGAGGAGATTCCGAGAAATGCTACGGGCAAGATTGAGAAGCCGAAGCTTCGTGCAAGATACGGCGCGGACAATCTCGTTGAGAAGGAGACAATCGGTTAATTTTTTACCGTAATGTAATATAAGGGGGCGATGGGTATGGTGGATACCTGTCGCCCCTTGTAAATGTGTTTTCGGCGAACGATTCTGATGGAGGATGGAAATGGATTTATCAGTTGTAAAAAATAAGGTGTGTGCGCTTGTCCGTGAATGCGGTATGGTGATGCTTAATGCTGACAGAAGTGAAGCTATGATTGACGCAAAGAGTGGACATCAGAACTTCGTGACTACCTACGATAAGATGATACAGGACATGCTCAAGGAAGGGCTTGGTAAGATACTGCCTGAGGCGGCTTTCGTAGGTGAGGAGGATGAGATTCATTCCTATGCTTCCAAGGGTCTTGCGTTCATTGTTGATCCGATAGACGGAACTACCAACTTCATTAAGGATTACAAAAGAAGCTGCGTGTCAGTGGGACTTGTGGAGGATAACGAGCCTGTGATGGGTGTTATTTTCAATCCCTATACAGATGAGATGTTTTCTGCCGTAAAGGGCGAGGGAGCGTTCTGTAATGATAAGCAGATTCATGTGACTGACCAGCCTCTTGATAATGCACTGGTGCTCTTTGGAACTGCGCCCTACTACGAGGATATGCAGACGCGTGTATTTGAGCTTGCGCAGAAGAGTCTTAGGAAGTGCATCGATGTAAGGCGCGGTGGTTCAGCAGCCCTTGATATGGTAGATGTCGCAGCTGGCAGGGCAGAAATCTATTTTGAGCCAAGGATATGCCCCTGGGATATCGCTGCGGGGGCTGTGATTGTTCGTGAGGCGGGCGGCGTTGTCACCAATATGGATGGCGGGGAAATCTCGCTTGGCGGCTATGGCTCAATCTGTGCCTCAAACGGCGTTACGACGATTGCTGATATAGAAGCGTGCTGAGATTGTGATAGAAGCGTGCTGAGATTATTATAAAATGAGTGCCAGGATAGCTTTTGGCTGTAGAAACGAGGACATAAATGAAAAAAGCGCTTATACTTGGAACAACTGCATCTTTCTTTTTTGCTTTCACCTTTGTGCTTAACAGAAGCATGAACCTGGGTGGAGACTTCTTCCTTTGGGGAGCTGCGCTCAGATATTTTTTCACCCTGATAATACTATCGGTTGTGCTTGTCCGCGGTGACCGCGTGAGACCTGTCATTGCAGCTATCAGGGAGGCTCCTGCCAAGTGGATACTGTGGAGCTGCGTGGGCTTTGGCGTGTTCTATTCCACGATAACAGCGGCATCGGTGTATGCGGAGAGCTGGTTCACGGCTGCGGCTTGGCAGTTCACCATAGTTGCGGGCGTTCTGCTTACGCCTCTTTTTGGGAAAAAAATTCCAGTTAAGAATCTGCTGTGTTCTACTGTGATCCTCGTGGGAATATTTGTGATGCAGGTATCGCATCTCGGAGGAAAATTTGATGGTGGCTTTTATACAGCCGTTCTGATGATTGCGATAGGAGCGTTTGCTTATCCCCTGGGTAATAGGAAGATGATGGAGATTACTGAAGGACGACTTACAACGATGCAGCGTGTCTTTGGCATGGTGCTCTGCTCAATGCCGTTCTGGATTGTATGTGCCTTTATCGCGTTTGTAAAGGCGGGGGCACCCTCTGGAAGTCAGTGTCTGCAGTCCTTCATGGTTGCGATGTTCTCCGGCGTGGTTGCAACTACGCTTTTCTTCAGGGCGACTGATGCAGTGAAGGCAAATCCACGGCAGCTTGCAGTTATTGAGGCTACCCAGTGCGGGGAAGTTGTGTTTACGCTTCTTTTAGGCGTGCTGGTGCTCGGTGATGCCATGCCTGGGCCTGCGGCCTTCCTTGGAATTGCTATAATAGTAGTGGGAATGATTGTGAACAGCTTAGTAGCTTGACGGAGATATGAATGGCGTTGTATGCGATAGGTGATATCCACCTGACCTTTCACTCAGATAAGGATATGTCCGTGTTCGGTGAGGTCTGGAGAAATCACGAGGAGAAATTTCTAAAAAATTATACAGAGATTATCACGCCTGATGACACGGTTGTATTTACCGGAGACCATACCTGGGGTGGTCATCTGTCTACCTGCAGGCCGGATCTTGATTGGATCTGTGAACTTCCGGGGAGAAAAATTCTCCTTCGAGGAAATCACGATATTTTCTGGCAGATTAAGAAGACAAGACGGCTCATGGAGGAGTATCGTGACCGGCTTTATTTTTTGCAGGACAATTTCTGGAGCTACGGAGAGTATGCGTTGGTCGGCTCGAAGGGTTACTGCTATGAGCCCTGGGATAACAACGAGCGGGCGCTTGAACTGGCTGCTGAAAGGTACAGGCGGGAGGAGAAGCGAGTTAGGAAAAGTTTTGAAGTGGCGAAGGCGGCAGGATATGAGAAGTTTATCCTGTTTCTTCACTATCCGCCTACTGAAATAGAGTCGTCGGGCAATGAGTTTGGTGGCAACCCTGACAGCTGCTTTACAAGACTTGCTAAGGAATACGGCGCCGGGATGGTGGTGTATTCTCACCTTCACGGGGAGGAGCGATTCAATGACAGTCTGATGGGAGTGCACGAGGGTGTTGAGTACCGTCTCGTGTCGGGGGATTATCTGGGATTCAGACCAGTGAAACTGATGGATTAGCTTCTTGCAGTCAAGGCTTACACCTGTATCGAGTGGAGTTCGAGATTGATTTTGTGAGGTTTACATAATGTATTTTGAGAATGTGAGAATCGGTATTTCTGATGTCGATGCTTCTGAAAAACTTACAATAGCTGCCATGGTGGATTTCTTTCAGGATGTATGTACTCACCAGGCTGATGACCTTGGAATCGGTGCTGATTTCTTAAGGAGGCGTGGGCTCTTCTGGGTGCTCACGAACTGGCAGATTGTGGTCCTTAAGGAACTTCATGAGGGAGACCGTATTGAGGTTCACACAAGGCCCTACGAGATAAAGGGATTTCTGGGAATGAGGAACTTCTATATTGTGGATGAGACTGGAGAGATTGCAGTTAAGGCTAATTCGATTTGGTCGCTTCTGTCCGTTGAGCGTATGCGTCCCGTTTCCGTGCCCGAGGAACTAAAGCAGTACTATGA
>DCHL01000173.1:30197-30590 GCA_002317595.1 Lachnospiraceae bacterium UBA1753
GGGAGTTGATGTGATCAGGGTAATGCCGTACCACATCGACAGAAACCGCCACGTGAACAATGGTCAGTATGTGAGGTTTGCGCTTTCGCTGCTGCCAGAAGGCTTCACACCGTCAGAAATGAGGGCTGAGTACCGAAAGCAGGCCGTGGTGGGAGATGAGATACATCCTTCTGTATATAAGACGGATACGGGATACATTGTCGCCATGCGTGATGGGGACGGGAACGTGTATTCCGCAGTTGAGTTTCTGGCTTAGTTAAGGGCTGGTACTTTTACATAAGAAGTATCTTCGGTGCTATGTGCGAAGGAGTGTGCTTCGTGGAAAGCACATAAAATAGACATATAATTGATATAGTAGTGAATCTGCATATTCGATGTATTGTCAATATGCAG
>DCHL01000085.1 GCA_002317595.1 Lachnospiraceae bacterium UBA1753
GAATGCAACGCAGCAAGCAGAAACTGCAAACAGCCCCCCGCGCTAGGGGGACTTGGTCTCCGCTTTGCGCCCCTCGACACCACACGCAGCGTCTCGCACTTGTTCATAGTCACGCTTCTTTGACTACGAGACTACGAAAAAAGGAGTCCGATTGGACTCCTTTTTTCGTAGTAGCGAGAGGGGGACTTGAACCCTCGACACCACGGGTATGAACCGTGTGCTCTAGCCAGCTGAGCTATCTCGCCATATATATGTAAACAGCCTTTCGGCTGGATACTACATAGAAATGGGACCTACAGGGCTCGAACCTGTGACCCTCTGCTTGTAAGGCAGATGCTCTCCCAGCTGAGCTAAGATCCCATTCAAACAAGTCGCTTGCGACCTGCAAGAGATATATTACCATTATAAACTGAGGAATGTCAAGCAGAAATTTATGATTTTCTACCAACAGAAATTTATAATTTTCTACCAACCACCTCAGCCACAACCTCCTTGAGCTGCTCGATGAGGACAGGCTTAAGCAGATAGCCCTGCGCGCCCTGCTGTCTGTAGTAGTCTTCGTAATCTTCGCCTGCATTTCCTGTGAGCATGACTACTGGAGTGGAGGCGTTGACACCGCCCTTCTCCCTAATTGCCTTGAATGTCTCAATACCATTCATATCAGGCATCATGTGGTCCATGAATATGATGTCGTAGCGAACTTCCTCCGCTCTCTGGATTGCTTCGTTTGCACTAAAGGCAGAATCTGCAGTCATTCCAAGTTTTCCAAGAAGCGAACTCATAATCTTAGCATTGACAGCAGAGTCATCAACGCAGAGCGCTGTCAGACTGCCAAAGTCAACAGTTGCCGTTTCAGCTGAAGCGCTAACTAATCCATCTGATTCTGTAACCTGCTCAACGGGAATCATGACTGTGAATGTACTTCCTTCACCTACTGTCGAATCCACGGTAATCTCGCCGTTCATGCTATCAATGATTCGCTTTACAACCGCAAGGCCAAGGCCGGTACCCTGGATATGGACGTTGTTATCCTCGTTAAATCTTGTGAATGGATCAAACAGACTATCAATCGATGCCTTGTCAATTCCCTGTCCAGTATCAGAACATGAGAATACAAGCTTATCTCCAGAACTTGAAACTGTGATAACAATGCTGCCCGTCTCAGTATACTTGATAGCATTCGACACAATATTAGTCAGAATCTGGTTGATTCTCTGCTCATCGCTGATATAGCGTTCGGGGAGATTGTCATCCTTGAACATGAAGAAGTCAAGTCCCTTGTTCCTTGCCTGGACCTTCGCCGTGAATTCCAAATTGTTGAGAATTTTTGAAAGTGAAAATTCCTTATTTCTTATAGTGAGACCACTCATCTCGCCCTTTGCAAAGTCAAGCAGTTCATTTACGATATCGAGCATCATCTTTGAGGAAGTGAATGCATTATCAACATACTGCTTCTGCTCTTCATTTAGGGTATCATCCGCCAGCAGAAGCTGAAGGTTTCCGATGATTCCATTAAGAGGGCTCCTGAGTTCATGGTTCATCGACGCTGTAAACAGCTTCTGTGCCGTGTTCATCTTCTGAATACGCTCAAGCGAGCTCTGCTGCTCCCTGCACTTTGCCTTGAGCATCTCAGACATTCCGACGATACGCTTCTCCATGACCTTCTGTTCAGTCACGTCATTAATCAGGCCAACGATACCGATAACAGTTCCGTCATCCTTGATGATTGGCTCCTTAATGAGTTCCAGATAGCTGACCTCGCCATCAATGTCACTCTTAATCACATAGCTGCAGCCCTTCTTCGAAGCAATTATCTGCCTGTCAGCCTCCATCGCCTTCTCCGCATTTTCCTTGTCCTTGCGGATGTCAAGGTCAGTCTTTCCGACAATGTCATCGCTGATAAGCTGAGCCCAGCAGTGGGATGAAAATCTGTATTTAAGTTCTGTGTCCTTGAAAAAAATACATGATGGAATGTCAGATATTATTTTTACAAAGGTCTCATAATCCATTTCTTTCATAATAGCAGCATCAAGATTCGTCATCTTGTCCATCTCCCCAAATAACAAGACATAATAAAACGGGCGCCCTGCTATATTTCAGGACACCCCAGCATTAAGTATTATGATATATTGAGTTTTCAATTCTTGTCAACAACTTATCAATAATTGTTATCTCCACTCAGGATACTGTGTTCCACACTTAGGACAGTAAACGATGTTGCCCTTTCTGTATACCGCCTGATGCATGTCCTTTCCAGTAATCTGGCACTGCAGACAAGATCTATCAAGCTTATGACCCAGATCCTTCTTGGGGTCCTTCTTCTTTCTTCCGCCATCAACCTCGCTCATCTCTTCGTCAGAAAGTTCTACCTTCTTAATCTCTTCGCTCATAATGTAACCTCCATAATAATGTTTGTTGCCGGACTACCTTATCAATTATCGTCCGCATTGTGTTATCTGTGTTTCTGATAATATATACGGACGCCCCTACATGAAGTATAAAGGAATTTCGAAAAAAATTCTACTTTTTTCACTACGCGCTGAAAAATGCTTTTTACATATCCTCATTGCCCCCTTATAGAAGCGCAAGAAAATCTGTCATACTTCCAGTCTTCACTGCTTTTACCGCAACCTTAAACAGCTCAGATAGCTTTTCCTCATCAGTTATTCCCTTGAGTTTCTCACACATGTCATCGGGAACAGTTCCCACTTCACTAAGCATTTCGAGAATTGCCAGCCCCCTTCCTTCAGCCCTTCCTCCGGCCCAGCTCTCTTCTCTGATTTCTTCTGTTCTTTTCTCAACTTCTCTCTCAACCGCTTCTTCAACTAAACTGTCACACCATTCACCAAGTGTCATATA
>DCHL01000107.1 GCA_002317595.1 Lachnospiraceae bacterium UBA1753
CCGATATGGGGATAACCACTGTATTCAGCGCGCTTTCCATCCTCCGCATTCACCGGCACATAACAGAGCGAATGGAAGTAAAATTCACTGAAGTTGGAAAGAACGAGCAGCACCTTTCCAGGTTCAATCAATGGATAAACAATTTTCCCCTGATACAATTCCTTCATTTTGGCATAGTCCGGAATGAGTTCTGCATGTTCATCCTGCTTTTTCCACCTGCAGTACTCCATGGGACAATAATATACGTTATTCAGAGTTGATACAATCACCTCGCCGTTATCAAAGTCAGAATATACAGCCTGAACTCGTGATGTGTGCATCGACACCGAGTCAGAAATGCTCGGATGCCCAGTTACCACGCCGTGCCCGATACACACCTCTTCCCCATTATTCTCTCGCCTCTCCAGGTACCAGTTGTGAAGTGTAATTTTCCTGGTCTCAGGATTATTACTGATATAAGAGTCAATGAGCTGCTGCCCCAGTTCCTCATAGGTCTCTCCGCTTAAGAGATTCCTCTTAATTCCCATCTCAATCTCGCGGCCAGCATACGTAAAGAACAGCTTCGTTACCACGCCATAATCCCTGATGACACCTCGCACATCATTCTTCTCAGAATATACCTCAATTTCCTCTTCAAGCATAGATTTCTTTTCAGACATAATAATCACCTCCTCGAATACTTAATATCACCGAGGAGGTGTAGTGTCATTAAACCGTTAGTTCAATACCTGTGAATTAACTTAGTCCTATCATTCAAAGCACGTGAAAATATTCCCTTTTGTATATAAATTTCCCTTCACTTCCCTCTTAACTGGAATCAGCTTATTCTTAGAAACAAGATATGCAAGATTTTGTCTGGAGCATTCTAAAATTGCTCCCCCTTGTGTTGAATCAACCATATTGTTCTTTACGAAGCATAGGAAATCATCTAACGACAATGGAACGGAAATACCAGAGTCATATAAAAGACTTGAAGAAATATCAATCACCTCATTGAAGGTTACACAATACCCTCCTGCGACAATATGTCCCGACTGTAGCACACTCTCATTTGAAATAATCTTTTCAATACCATCTATCTGTCTTAGTTCGTGCAAATCATTTTTTCTAACAGTACCATCATTGAAAAAACAGAGAAGTCCATTTTCTCCACAGGGAACACATTCCTTTAAATTACGCTGCATTCGTTTCATAACAAACTCAGGTAACGAATCTACTCTCCTAAGGAAAATATGATCCTGACTGCATTTCCCCTTTGAGCGTTCCAAAAAGTCAATTTCACTATAGGTCGAAAGATGTGCATTAGCCAGAATACTGCTGATATTCTGACGTCCACTCGGAATAATTCGCTCCTTAACCCATAGCAGACTCAGTTCCCTTGATATAGTGAATCTATTCTGTTTTATTGCTTCTGCAAATAGTAACGGAGCTGTCCATTCTGTTAAGGTATCCGTCAATTCAATTATGAAAGACTTCTCTTTTTCATAATATAATAGACAGCCAATAGAAACATTAGCTTCGTCATCTATCAATTCAAATATTTTCATTTAATACACGATACCTTTCTGTAAGCATCCGCCAAATTTGATTCAAATGTGCAGGCGATAGTATGTCACCTAAGTCTTTGAACAGATAATCCCTATCATCATCCTCCAACACACCCGAAAACAAATTTTTCCCTTTAATTAAGGTCAAATTTTCATAACATGACCTACTGCCAATAAAATTATTACATTGTCTATCTTTCATGACGTCATACGCGATGATCTCATCCTCGGTAAAGCAATTAAAAAGGAAAGAAAGACCATGATCAAAGAATGGTGCGATACGGAGACTATGGGCCCTACTGTTACGCAGAACTTCAATATTAGCGCCGTGCCTGTCACGATTTAGAATCAGGTAGTCAATTGCAATCATCTTATCTATGTAATTTCCAAATCCCAGCCGCTCACAAAAATCATATGTGGATTCCCCCTGCTTATGATTTGCTACGAAATAGTTTTCCAGGGATGTTTTGCTCTCTCCCCGTTCCTTAAAATCCTCCGAAGCACAAAGGTACGTGGTATATATCCTGCTGTCTATCTCAATATCTGCTAAGATCAGTTGATAATGTAAATGTTCGACACCAAGTAATGTCAATAATCTATCCACAATTATCTCATTAACACACTCATGGCCTACAATGCCTTTTATCTGGTCAAAATTGGAAAGCTTATAGTATACTTTCTTTCCGCCAATTGTTGACTCAGCTTTCAAAAAAGTTCCAGCAGTACCACTAGAACTTCGTATATGTGACCACTTAAGATAAGTCAGATTTTGCTTTTGTAATATTACTTTCGTTTCCATATCCCCCAACCTTTATTTGACGCACGACAAATAATCTCCCTTTTACAATACGCGATTATTTGACGCGCGTCAAGTAAAAACACAGAACACTAAGGTAACTTACCTTGTGGCTACGAGAAATGACATCTACCATTGATTGCCATTTTGCAAACTATGGTATCAAAAAAGGCCCTATCGCCTCAATCTTATAATCGAGACGGCAGGGCCGGTTTTTCGCATTCAGCACAGATATCAATCAGCTACCAATCAGCACAGATACCCACAGGACAGTAGTTCTTCCCTTGTCGCAGTGAAATCAACATGCTCCTTCTCATTGGTAATCGTATATTCTTCCTCGCTCTCGCGAACGGCATCGTAATAGCTTCTCGCCACAACCTTGCCGCCTCTAAGCTGCTTGGTCTCCACGCAGCAGAAATGCTGCTTCTTGGATTTAATCATTGCGTTCTCCTTTATGTGAAAAAAATATTACTCCTTACCGTTCCAGCAGTAGGTGCAGAGATTCTCAGGATCAATTCCTACAGACTCAAGCATGTCATCAAGTCTGTGGTACCTGAGGCTCGTAAAGTTAAGTTTCTGCCTGATTCCCTCAATCATCTTCTCATACTTCTCTGAATCAGGATCTGCGTACTCTGCAAGAATCTCGGGTGTAACATCGCCCTTCTCAAGTTCAGAAATTACCACTCTTGCGATGAGCTCCATCTCAGATGATGACCTCGAGAAGTTAAGGTACTTGCAGCCAAAAAGTAACGGAGGACATGCAGGTCTGATATGCACCTCCTTGGCGCCACTCTCATACAGGAACTCTGTCGTCTCGCGAAGCTGTGTTCCACGAACGATTGAGTCATCGATGAGTAGCAGGCTCTTACCCTTAATCAGCTCGTGTACAGGAAGAAGCTTCATGTGCGCAATAAGATTTCTCTTCTTCTGGATAGTGGGCATGAATGATCTCGGCCAGGTTGGTGTGTACTTAATGAATGGCCTTGAGAAAGGAATTCCCGACTCATTAGCATATCCAACGGCGTGTGCAGTTCCTGAATCAGGTACTCCAGCAACAACATCTGCCTTAACATTATCTCTTCTTGCAAGGAGCTTACCACAGTTGTATCTCATCTCCTCGACATTGACGCCCTCATATACTGCTGAAGGATATCCGTAATATACCCAAAGGAAGGTACATACCTTCATCTTGTCCCCAGGTGCAACCAATGTCTTCGCATTGTCCGCATCAAACACTACGATTTCTCCAGGTCCAAGTTCCCTGTCACTCTCATATCCAAGATTCAGGAAAGAAAAGCTCTCAAAGCAAGCACATCTCGCGCCATCCTTCTTTCCAAGAACCACAGGGGTTCTTCCCATCTTGTCTCTTGCTGCGTATATTCCCTTGGGTGTAAGGATCAGCAACGACAGCGAACCATCCACAGTCTCGAGCGCATATTTTATACCCTCAATAAGGTTATCCTTTTGGTTGATCATCGCTGCCACAAGCTCAGTCGGATTGATCTCGCCGTTACTCATCTCAAAGAAGTGTGTCTTATCCTTGATGATGTCCTCAACGATGGCATCAGCATTATTAATCTTGCTTACTGTTGTAATTGCGAAGGTTCCGTGATGTGATCTCACGAGAATGGGCTGTGCCTCAAAATCGGAGATACATCCAATTCCCATGTTGCCCTTAAGATCCGAAAGTTCCTTCTCAAACTTTGTACGGAAAGGACTGTTCTCGATATTATGAATTGACTTGCTGAAACCGTCCTCACCAAAAGTCACCATTCCAGCTCTTCTTGTACCAAGATGTGAATGGTAATCCGTACCGAAAAACAGATCAAAATCACAGTTTTCCTTTGCTGCTACTCCAAAAAATCCACCCATTTGTATGTCTCCTTGCAGTAAATAAATTCTACGTCGTCCCTCTGAGCATCCAGAAAGCACGGCTCCCGCACCGGCCTGAATGTCCTGAAAGCACTATTCCCGCGCCCACCTGAATGTCCTGAAAGCACTATTCCCACACCCTCCTGACAACAGGCGAAGCACACAACGGCTTGATTATAGCACAGAAAGATTGATTTTTCATTAGCAAATCTTTGTCTGAATTATCACTCTTTTATGGTAAAATATTACAAAATACTATTGGGAGGTAGTTTTATGAAATACGGTATTTACTTTGCTTATTGGGAAAAAGAATGGTCTGCAAACTACGAAAAATACGTAGATAAGGTTGCCGACCTAGGTTTTGACATCCTCGAGATATCCGTCGGAGCCCTCAAGGGTGCGTATGCGAGCGATGAGAAGCTGAAGGCCTTGCGAGAGCACGCTGATAATAGGGGAATCGAGCTCACTGCAGGCTACGGCCCCGCTTTCAACGAGAATCTCGGAAGCGCTGACCCCGCAATCAGGGCACATGCTCTGGAATTTTTCAAGAATACTCTGCGCCAGCTCTCACTGCTCGGTGTGAAAAAATATGGTGGCGGACTCTATTCCTACTGGCCGGTTGACTACTCAAAGCCCATCGACAAGGCTGGCGACCTGGCCCGTTCTATCGAGAGCATGAAGGAAATTGC
>DCHL01000038.1:0-6125 GCA_002317595.1 Lachnospiraceae bacterium UBA1753
TCAAGGCCTCCAGCGTTTGTGGATACTATTCCATCTCAATCGTTCCCGGTGGCTTGCTGGTGAGGTCGTAGAATACGCGGTTCACGCCCTTGACTTCGTTGATGACGCGGCTCATTACTGTCTGGAGCACGTCGAAGGGAATCTGGGCTGCCTCAGCTGTCATGAAGTCAATAGTCTTGACTGCACGGACTGCAACGGCGTAGTCATAGGTTCTCTCATCACCCATAACACCTACCGAACGCATGTTGGTGAGTGCTGCGAAATACTGGTTGGGCATCCATGCTGGCTCCTTGCCATCATTGCTTGCCTTGTACTCTGCGATGGCCTTGTCAACCTCAAAGCGGTAGATGGCATCAGCATCCTGAACCATCTTAACCTTCTCAGCAGTAACCTCGCCGATGATTCTGATACCAAGTCCAGGGCCGGGGAATGGCTGACGGAATACAAGATACTCAGGAAGGCCAAGCTCAAGACCAACCTTTCTTACTTCATCCTTGAAGAGATTTCTAAGAGGCTCAATAATCTCCTTGAAATCTACGAAATCAGGAAGTCCTCCAACATTGTGGTGCGACTTGATTACAGCAGACTCACCACCGAGACCAGACTCAACAACATCGGGATAGATTGTTCCCTGTGCAAGGAAGTCAACCTTGCCAATCTTCTTAGCCTCTTCCTCAAATACTCTGATAAATTCCTCACCGATAATCTTACGCTTGCGCTCAGGCTCACTTACGCCTGCAAGCTTTGCATAATATCTCTCCTGCGCATTTACTCTCACGAAGTTGATGTCGAAAGCTCCGCCCTTACCGAACACGCCCTCAACCTCATCTCCCTCGTTCTTTCTGAGAAGACCATGGTCAACGAACACGCATGTGAGCTGCTTACCGACAGCCCTGGCAAGAAGTGCAGCAAGAACAGATGAATCTACACCACCTGAAAGAGCAAGTAAAACTTTGCCATCTCCAACCTTCTCACGAACACTCTTTACAGCCTCATCGACGAATGAATCCATGCGCCAGGTTCCTGCACATCCACATACACCACGAACGAAGTTATAAATCATCTGAGTTCCATTTACAGTATGAAGAACCTCGGGATGGAACTGGATAGCATATAATCCCTTCTCGACATTCTGTGTTGCTGCAATAGGGCAGTCTGCTGTATGTGCAACAATCTCAAATCCGGGAGCAGCATCCTCAATGCGATCGAAGTGGCTCATCCAGCAGATTGAATCAGCGGGAAGATCCTTGAACAGTACGCCATTAGCTGCATAGTGAATCTCAGTCTTTCCATACTCGCCAACCTCAGGAGTGATAACCCTTCCGCCAAGCTTGTGCATCATAAGCTGCGCACCATAGCAGAGACCGAGAACCGGAATGCCAAGTTCAAAAAGTTCCTTCTGGTATGAAGGTGAATCCTCCTCATAGCAGCTGTTAGGGCCACCAGTAAGAATAATTCCCTTAGGGTTCATCTCCTTAATCTTATCAATGCTGATCTTGTAAGAATAAATCTCACAATACACATTGCACTCTCTGACACGACGGGCAACCAGCTGATTGTACTGTCCTCCAAAGTCGATTACAATTACTAATTCCTGACTCATTACAGTCCACCATTCCCTGCGCTTTTTCGCAGTCCTCATTTTGTAATATTTTTAGATAACAAAGGCACTTCATATTGAAGTGCCCTAATAGCCATGTGAAAAAATTAGAAAGTCACCTCTCCGTCATGTGACAGAAGTGATACAGCATTCACACCCTTAAGTGTTGAGATTGCCTCAACAAGCTTCTCATCCTCTGACACCTTAACCTCGATAACCATGTCAAGCTGTCCGCCAGTGATGTTGCGTGACTTAACCTTGTTGTACTTGCTGTACTGAGCAACAGCCTTCACGATCTCCTCGCTCTTACCCTCAGCAAGCTCAGCATTAACAACCAGAATCATAGGTGCCTTTGCAACTGGAATTGTATCGAGCACAAAAAGAACGATTGTAAGAAGGATTGAAGCAATGATTCCAATCTTAGCAAGTCCTGCTCCACAGATGATACCGATGGAGATTGACCAGAACAGGAAGATAAGGTCCATAGGTTCCTTAATCGCAGTCCTGAATCTTACGATTGAAAGCGCACCAACCATACCGAGTGACACAACGATGCTTGACTGGATTGTAAGGATTACAGCTGATGTAATGATTGCAAGTGCTACAAGTGAAATTGCGAAATTCTTTGAATAGAAAGTCTTTCTTGTTAGGAGTCTGTACACATAGAAAATATATACAGCAATAATACATGTCATAATCAGGGCGAAAATAATCTGAGAAGAACTCATATCGGCTCCTGTGTATCCCTGTAAAAAAGATTTCTTAAAAATATCTGAAAAGCTCATTGGATTATCCTTTCTTCACTAATTATTGTTCAAAATTGCTTTATAATATAACTTATACTATATTTAATAAAATGTATTATCTATTTCTGAATTTCCTACAGAGATAGTACTTGGAATATGCCGTAAGCAGCATTCCCGGCATCGCTATCGTCCTGTAAATGTGGTCCGGAAGGAATGTGTCATACTTAACCTCAATAAGCTGCTGGCCCACCGGCATTACCGGTCTTCCGTTTATCTTATCATCTGTAAAAGTCTTAATGTCGTATGATGAAGTAACATTCCTGTCGAAGGTTATTCTCACATTTCCATCTCTGTACACATAGGGTCTACGCTCATACTCAACGATGACCTTGGGCTCCATCCTGCGAATCTGATACATTGCAAGAAGCTTCTGCATCAGCTCCGGATACTCTTGCCTGACAGTTTTATCTGCCCTTGGGTCTGTCAGAATATCGTACTGCTCTCTTGTGAGCAGACAGGAGGTCTTGCGAATCTTGTCCGCTACCTTCGCCTTCCTCTCGAGGCTTATCCTGTCCATGGAGCCGTTATAAATACGGATTCTGAACTTCTCTCTGCGGGATGTACCACTCTCATTCTCATTGAAGGCGGAATCGTCAATATCATCAAAATACAGACTCCTTATAACGTACTTTCCATCGGGTCCCGCATGTGAATCAGGCTTTAAAATGCCCTTGAGGCGGCTCTCCAGAGATGCGAGCATGGCATCGCTCACCAAATATTTCATTTCGTGACGGAACCTCATTCCGTCCTCTCTGTCTCTTGGTAATTTCATACTCTTCATAATACAACACCATCATGTCATAGTCAAATCATAGTTGTCGAGGAAATGGTGCTTAATCCCATTCTTCTTGTATGCAATAACAGTGCTCAGATTTACATTTTCAACACTTCTGAAAATATTGTTCTCTATCACTGGATCTTTCTGCGCAATGGAAGCAATGAGCCGCTTTACGTCAGCTCTCTTTGAACCCTTCTCAGTTCCACCGCAGGAAGCACATCCTTCAGTGAATCTGCAAGCACACTGAATGAAATGCAGGTCATTATACGCCGCCCAGGCAATAATATCCTTCTCGCGTATCAGGTACATCGGGCGTATGAGCTCCATTCCCTCAAAATTCGTTGAGTGAAGCTTTGGCATCATTGTCTGGACCTGTCCGCCATACAGCATTCCCATGAGGATTGTCTCAATCACATCGTCGTAGTGGTGTCCCAGCGCAATCTTATTGCAGCCAAGTTCCTTCGCCTTACTGTACAGATATCCCCTTCTCATCCTCGCGCAGAGATAGCAGGGCGAACTGTCAACCTCAACAACAGTGTCAAAGATCTCAGAATTGAACACTGTAATAGGCACCCCAAGAAGAGCTGCATTCTTCTTGATTGTATCAAAGTTCTCCTGGTTGTAACCAGGATTCATCACAAGGTATACCACCTCGAAATTATGCTTTCCGTGCTTAGCAATCTCCTGGAACAGCTTAGCCATCAGCATGGAATCCTTGCCTCCCGAGATACACACAGCAATCCTGTCACCATCCTGAATCAGATCGTAATCATTGATTGCCCTGGTAAAGCATCTCCAGATTTCCTTGCGGAATTTCTTGATAATGCTCCGCTCAGCAATCTTTCTTCTATCCTCAGCCTCGGATTCATTTCCCTCTTCCATCAGCTTCGCCAGCTTCTGTCTCGTATATGCCCTGAACCCCTGCTCGATACTGTAGATTTCATATCCCTTTGACGAGAACTCATCTGCAATCTCATCGCTTCTCTGACCCGTGTAGCAGAGCAGATAAATTGGCCTGTCCGCAGGCAGCTCATCCGCATGCTCGGAGAAAGTCTCCCAGAATATATTCACTGCCCCAGGGTATGTCTCCTTCTCGAAGTCCTCCGCGCTTCTGACATCGATGACCAGATAGTCACGGCTGTCAGCCTCCATCTCTTCTATTTTTTTCACAAAATCCGACATTTTCGTCTCTCCCAAATAAGCTTGAATTCGACCTATCCAATATATATTATTTGTGGAAAAAAATAAAGCCTGCAGACCGCAGGCTCTATATCAGTTATATTTCTTTCCAATGCATATCTCAGGATGGTTCTTGCTAATCCATTCAAGAATACGGTCAACTACAAGACGTCTTTCCGCATGAATAGTCTGCTCGATGCCATTCTTGTCCTCGACTACCAGAATATACTGGTCCAGCTGGATATCTCCATACTCGCCACTGTCGATTCTCAGGAACATTCTTGCCACGGATGAATAGCTCAGATACCGCGACGAGAGTACCCTCTTGTGAATGAGATGTTCCTTGCCAAGATACACTCCTCCGACACTGAACGCCTCGCTCATCTCCTCACGGAGCGAATCCTTGTCAGCAATAATTCCATCAAGAGATTTCCAGAACATCTGTACCTTCCTCCGTCACTGAATCTACTGCTGCCATAGTGATATCAGAAGATATATAGAGCTTCTCTCCGTTAACAGCAGTGCTGCCATTATCGGTAAGTGTTGCTGTATAGTTCCTGCCTGATACGAAATCATTTGCTGCTGCCTGTACAAGAATCTTCGTTCCTGCAGCCAGCTTACCTGAAGGATCCTTCACAACTGTAGCTGTGTATACACACTTTCCGCCCTCTGCCTTAACAGATTTGATGCTGATTTCAACCTTAGCGTAGACAACTTCAGTCTTATCAGAACCAACTGCTGAAATATCCTCGCTGTCTTCAGCCTCATCTACTGTGATTGAGGAATTGTCAGCTGTCTTAGCCGCAGCCTTATTGTCGGTTGATGCTGTAACCTTCGCTACTGCAGAAGTGTTGTCTGTCTTCTTGTCAGAAGAAGCATCCTTCTTATCTGAACCCTTCTTATCTGAGTTCTTCTTATCTGAATTCTTGCCATCTTCTACGTCAGCCTCTGAGGTCTCATCACCGCTCTCTTCATCTGCCATAGCAATCTCACTGCCTGTCTCGGCCTGAACTGTTGCTGCGTCAGCTGCAGTATCTACGGTCTCAGCCACGGTAACAGTCTCTGCTGCGGGCTGAACATCAACATTTCCATTTACATCTGCAGCTGCAACTACAGGTGCAGTCTCTGCATCATTCTTTGCAGGTTCAGTCTTTTCCTGCTCTGAATTAACTTCACTGCTCTCTGTCTTTACCGCCTCAGCCTGCTCATCAGAAGATGCCGCTACAGCCTCTGTGTTCTCAGCTGCTACAACTTTGCCATATGATCCCTCCTGAGATTCCTCCATTGGCTGCGCCTGACTTCCATCGATAACAACAGTAGGAATATTCTCCTTTGCTTCCTTCTCTGCTGTCATCGTTGTCCTCAGTGCGGGGATTCCAATAAGGAGAAGCACAAAACACGCTGCCGCTCCGGCAAGTGCCCTGAACTGGTAGTGGTTCACACTACGACGCCTCTTAACCTCGGTGGCTTTCCTGCTGAAGCCCTCAGGCTTGAACTCAATTATTCCATTGCTTCGTGGAGAGTTATTCACGCCTTCTTCGATGCGTGACCAGAGGTCGGGGGTCTGCTCTCTCATCAGCTCCCGATATTCCTGCTCAAACTTCCTACTCATAACCCTGCTTTCTCAACTTTTTAATAGCACTCTGATACTTCCAAGTAACGGTGCCCATCGAAACCCCCAGAGCCTGTGCGATACTCTTGAAGGTCATGTCCCCCATTATCTTCATGTTTATAACGGCTCGCTCATCCTCATTCAATGACA